>NZ_DCAP01000006.1:0-171262 GCF_002311535.1 Salegentibacter sp. UBA1130
CGGGTGCAAATATACTGCTGTTTTTTAAATGCACAAGACTTTATTCAGTTTTAGATATTTTTAAGGAAATTTCAGTTGAAGTTAGTTTATTCTCATAAATGTCATGCTTCACACGCACCATCCCTTCTAATTAAGCAAACAATTGGTTAAAAAACATTCAAATGAGAATTGCCTCCGAAGAAAAAAATTAAAGAAAAAAGTTCCAAACAACACCAAATCGAAGTAAAAAGTCCCTATAGGGATAGCGCGGCGCTACAAAGTTGTTATTGGTATCTAATAAAGAATTAATATTTTCCAGCTTAAAAAATATTCGAGTCTGATCAACTTTTCCATTAAAAAAGAAATCTACCACGGGATAATTTCCAAATTCGGCTGAATTCTGCACATAGAATTCGGCTAGAACAGGATCGTAGGCATTCATATTATAATTAGTAAAGTATTTAAAAATAAATCCTGTTTGGAGATAGAGGGCTTTGTCAAACCATTCATCTTTGTAATAAATAGAATTTCGGGTAACGAATTCAGGAAGATTTAGCACCGACTTGCCATCTAGAACATTTTGATACATTAAAGTATTATCTATGGCAAAAAGGCCAAAATCAAAATCTTTACTTGCTTTTAGCTTTAAATAACGCACCTGGTCTCCTGCCTGGAATGGTTTTACTAAGGAATCTTCTCCTTCAGTAAAATAGGTATAGTTTTGAATTTGCGTTAATCTACCTTCAATATTCAACAACTTTTCAGAACGTAATTTTCCATAAATACTTTGCGTATTTACATTATCAAATTCATTCTGCCAATTGTAATTAATATAATTACTCTGATACAATAGGAAATTATAATTGGGCATATGGCTATTTTGATTAACCCCAAACTCTAACCTATTTTCTTCATCTAAACTATAACCAGCGTGTGCCGACAAATAGCTCCCCGTAAAATCACCGGCAAGGTTAAGCATGGCATCTGCCTTTATATCAAAACCACCTATTTTCTTTCTATATTCTCCCCCTATTGCATAATTTGATCCCGTAAGTTTATTATTAATTGTATCGCTTTCCCTTATATAGAATGTTTTATAACCGTATTCAAAATTCTTAACGGCGGCTTTAGCTTTTACTTCTCCCAAGGTTTTATTGGACCATTGTACATAAGCTTCATTATAAAATTCGGTTAAACGCACCCGGTCCCTTAAATTACTTCGTTGAAAAGAAGGACCAAAAATATCGTTTACTGCATTGGCTTGAAGAAAATCGAATTTCTTATAATCATGATTAAAAATATGACCAACCTTTAATGCATTAGACGAAAGTGTATCTGGCCTGGTAAGGTGATAAAAATGATCCAGGTAAAAACGTTTTCCGTATAAAGTACTTTCAGCATTTTCGAAATTCATTGCCAGTAAGGAACGATCTTCGAACTCCTCTTCTTTATCAATATATTGCTGAACCGCTAAATCTGAAAGTCCGCCGTTTTCCTGATTCATTAAATCGTGAGAAACAAAGTGCGTTCTTAACTGATATTTCCTATCCAGGGTTTTATAAGTTAAGCCAAACCGAAATATCCCTGTACTTGTAAGTGCATTTTGATACCTACCTAATGCGCGCACACCTTTATAGGCTACAGAAAAATTTAATCTCTCTGAAGTATTAATAGTAAACAAAACGTCTAATTGCTGGCCCTGTTCTGGGACAGTTTTAAAATAGGCCTCTGTTACCGGAGTAGGCACGTGATAGTAATAAACATCTTCTATTTCTAAAAAATTATAATGCCTGGCCTGAGCCCCGAATTCAGGATATAATTTTTTTGCATCAAATTCAGCTCCCAACCGGTTATAAGTTTGACCGGTATTAGAAAAAGGCAACAATTCAAAATTATCTTTTCGACGGTAATTGAATTTATAATCTTTTTCTATAGTAAGTGTAGTATCCACGAAGGTAGTATCGTTAGCTACCGAAATAATTTTATATGCAGAAATTGGGGGTTTAATAGTGTCTTTATCAGTTTCCGAATCGGGAGATCCTCCTAAAGTGGTCTGCGCCAAAATTAAACCCGGATTCATCAGGATTAGAAAAAGAATAATTTTTTTCATTAAAACTGCTTTCCGCAAATTTAGTTTTTTTGATTTAATGAACTTAAGAAAAGGGGTAATAAAAAAAGGCCTCAAACGAGGCCCTTTTTTATAAGAACAAAAGAATTACTATTGTTCATTAATATTTGGGTTATTTTGAATTTCACTTAAAGGAATTTCAAAAGTTAACCTATCATCGTTATAAGGAATTTCTGCACCAGCATCTGTTAGATGGTTAGAAGCTCTGGTTATAGTTGCTTTATTACGTTTCATAGCTAAGTAAGATTTTCCTTCTCCCCAAAGCTCGATACGGGTTTGAAGATAAACTTCATCTTCTAAAGCTTGACCAGAAAGACCATCTAAATAAGAAACATCATCCATTCTTTCAGAAAGCAATGTAGTAAGTGCATCTTTAGCACTTTCTTCATCACCATTCTTTGCAGCCGCTTCAGCGTGAAGTAGGTACATTTCTTCTATTCTCATATAAACATAATCGGTATCAATATAACGTTGACCTCCTAATGTTCTTCCTGTAGCATAGAATTTATTAATTGGCAATGGGTGATTTTCACCAAAACCGTCTACAACCTGAAATTGATTCTTACGAACGTCATTATCAGGGATAGCATTGTAAAGACCCAAATCTATAGATTTAGGATCACCAACATATGCATAGCTATAGGTGAAAATATCAAATTGACCCCACCAGGAAATTAAGTTTAGACCCTGGTCACTTGTAAGGTCTACACCCCACATCCAGCTATTGTTATTTACCGTATTCAAACCACCTCCACCGGTTCCGGTTTCCATATCATAAACAACTTCTTCAGCAGAAAGTATAGAATGACCACTGGTGTTAATTACATCTTCAGTAATAGTTTGAACTTCTTCATACTCACCCATAGCTCCATATACATAGGCTAATAATCCCTGAGCAACTGCTTTATCAACTTCCTGTAGTGCTGCAACAGAAGATCCATCAAGCAATTCAATAGCCTGATTTAAATCTGAAATCATTAAATCAAAAACTTCTGAAGTTGTACTTAAACCTTTAGCTTCTGTTACAGGCTCGGTATAAATTGGCAAAATAGGTTGAGCCGGATCATATTCTTCCGCAAAGAATTGAGACAAATAGAAATATGCATAAGCTCTCATCGCTTTTGCCTGGCCAAGGTATAATTTACCAGCTTCAGATTCTGGCATAGCATCATTACCACCTAAACCATCAATTACGTTATTTGCGGCAAATACAATTCTATAGTAATATCTCCAAACCTGGTAATTATCCTGGATAGTATAATCCTGAGTTACCTGCATACGCGAAATATCAGAATACCAACCGTAAGTTAAACCGGCTAATACTACATCTGAAGAAAGCATATCTGAATACAAATCGTAACCTTTCTGACCATAATCGTCATGACCGGTTGTTCCACCTGTACCTGTTTCATACATTGTTGCATAGATACCAGAGACGTTCGCAGCCTGAAGGCCGGGATTAGCTTCTGAATATTCAGCAATTTGAGAGCTGGAAACGAACTCTGTTGGTTCGGTATCCAAAAATTCCTCGCTACAACCAACCATTGTTAGTGCGGCCGCTGCAAGTCCTAAATAATATTTAAATTTCATTTTCATAATATTTTTTAAAAGTTAATTCTAACTCCTCCGGTAACGGTAGATAACGGAGAATATCTATACATACTAGAAGATCCAGCAATGTTAGTAGATGGGTTAAATCCATCACGTTCTGACATTAAGAATAAGTTGTCTCCTGATACAAAAATCGATAAAGAGTTAACACCAATACTTTCTGTGAAAGTTTGTGGGATAGAATAACCTACTCTCACGTTATTTAAAGCAAGAAAATCTGCTTTAGTGATAAATCTAGTTGATTGTGCATTCGTATTTGGATCATAATCGTTAGATAAACGAGGAACGTTTGTTACATCTCCTGGTTGTTGCCATCTATTAAGAATGTCTGTATGCCAGTTGTTTCCACCAACTACGTCATTATTCATTAAAGTAGCATAAGCACCATCATAAGCGTGACCTCCAATTTGATACAGGAACTGTGCACTCACAGTAAATCCTTTATATCCAGCCGCGAGGTTAAAAGCACCACGAACATCTGGAATAGCAGATTCACCGGTGAAGTATTGAGTTGCCTGAGAATAGGTTTTAGTAGTACCTTCAGAAAGGTCCGCTCTACTTACTTCAGGATTATCTGCTAAATAGTTAGTAAGGTTAGTTACTTGTTCCCCAGCCTGGAATGCGCCATCTCCGTTATTATCGGTATAAAACACTCTCCATTGAGATTGCCCGTCTTGAGGATCTACCCCTACAAAATCTCTTGTATAAAAGTCATAAATAGACTTTCCTTCAGCTCTACCATAGATACCTGCCTGATCTAATACTTTTGGCTCACCTGTTTCAGGAGCTATAGGCATAGTTAATAATTCGTTGTTCTCAAATGCTCCATTCAGAGTCACATCAAAGAAAGCGTCCTGAGTACTAATTACGTGTGCAGTAATATCAAATTCAAAACCTGAGTTAAGCAATTCTCCATCATTTACATCAATAATAGCAACACCTGTTGATGGTGCAACTCTTCTTTCAAACAATAAGTTTTCAGTATTCTTTCTATAATAATCAAAAGTCGCATCTAACCAGGTTCCTAATCTAAACTCTACCCCGGCCTGGAACATTGTTGAGGATTCCCATGTTAAATTTGGATTACCTAAAGTATTAAAAGAAAAAGAAGGCATACCATTCAAAGAACCAATATCAAAACGGTTAAATCCAGGATAGAAACCTACACCTGCCTGTTCACCTTGAGTACCGTAACTAGCTTTTAATTTAAGGAAGTCAAAAACATTTTGATCTTGTAGAAAGCTCTCATTTGAAAGTACCCAGGCACCACTTACAGAACCAAAAGTATCCCATTTCTCCTGAACAAATCTTGAAGATCCATCTCTACGAACACTTCCGGAAAGGAAATAAGTATCATCGAAGTTATATTGAAGTTGGCCAAAATAACTCTCTAAGGTATAATCTTCAGTATAAGATCCTGGAGGCGAGCTCACCACAACTGCGTTGTTCCACTCAGTTCCATTAGGATTAATTAACTGGTTCTTATTACCAAATAAAAACTGACGTTCCCACGAATTACTCTCGTGAGCTGCTAGTGCTTCAAAACTATGAGCACCAAAATCTTTCTTAAACCTTAATAACTGTAAGAAGTTATAAGTAAATAATTCGGTTTTAGTTTTATAAATAGAACCACCCTGGCTGGCACTTGGCCCATAGAAAGGGTTTTGTAAGCTATTATAGCTACTATTATAATACTGGGCACCAAAAGTGGTTTCAAAACTTAACCAATCTGTAATATCGGCTGTAAGATTTGCACTTGAGTTAAGCTCATGTCTCATTGTATTACTTCCACTATATCTAGCATCTGCAATAGAGTTGGTTAACCCACCAAAGCCACGTCCTTCTCCGTAATCATATTGATTACCACCATAAATAGGTTCTGGAATACGATTGCCATCAGCATCTCTTGTAAATAAAGGATAAATTGGAGGAATATTATCTACAAACCAAAAGATACTCCCTGAATCTTCAGATTGACCATTATTGTTGGTTTCTGAAAGCGTGTAACCCATATTCATAGATCCTGACAACCAATCTTTCACCTGGTGCGTTACATTTAAACGTCCGGTATATCTTTCAAAATCTGAATCAATGATATAACCTATATCATTCAAATACCCGAAAGATGTAGAGTAGGCTGTAGTTTCATCTCCACCACTTATTCTAAGGTTTGCTTCAGTTCTTTGTGAAGACTGAAAACCATAATCTTCCCAATCCTCAGGATTATATCTTCTGGTAACACCGTCACGAACCATGCGCGTGTCTGGGTTGATCAATTCTCCACCATCGGCTACATTCCACATATTATAACGAGGATCTAAACCACTATCTCCAAAAAGATTTTGGTTTGCATAAGCAATAGGATCTTCAGCACCACTTGCAACTCCTTCGTTATAAATACCTTCCCAACCTAAAGCGATATACTGCTCTGGAGAGTTAAGAGTGTTGTATCTAGGTAACAAAGCAAAATTCACACCAGTTTTAGTAGAAACTTCAATCCTAGATTGTCCTGCTCTACCTGTTTTAGTATTAATAAGGATAACCCCGTTGGCCCCACGAGATCCATAAATTGCAGTGGCAGCCGCATCTTTAAGAATAGTAGTAGAGGCAATATCCTCTGGGTTAATAGCATTCACATTTCCTGTAAATGGAACTCCATCCAGTACGTATAAAGGAGCTGTATTACCATTAACAGAACCAATACCTCTAATACGCACCTGAGCTTCAGCACCTGGCTGCCCAGAAGTATTAATTACTCGAACCCCGGCAGATTCTCCGGCTAAAGCCTGAGAAACGTTAGAAACGTTTTTTCTGTTTAATAAATCTCCATCAACAACTTTAGCAGTTCCTGTAAAAGATTCTCTTGTAGATGTACCGTATCCTACTACCACCACTTCATCAAGGGAGCCTGCATCTACTCTTAAAACAACATCTATTACTTCTGCGGTTTCTACGAGCAATTCTTCGGTTCCAAAACCAACATAACTAAATACTAAAGTTTCACCTCTTGAGGTAGAAACTGAGTATTGACCGTCAAAATCGGTTTGGTCTCCTGTATTGGTCCCTTTAACAATTACGTTCACCCCGGGGAGAGGCAAACCATCTTCATCGACAACCGTCCCGGTCACCGTCATTTCCTGTGCAAATGTTAATTGCACTACGAACGCTAACAATAGCGTAAGAATTCCATGTAATTTGTTTTTCATTATTATTTAAATTTGAATTAGCCTACGCCAAAAATCATAATAAATTCTTAATAAACCAAATGATTTTTTAATTGAATTATCATTCCGATTATCAGAACATCCTTAAAAGATATAAAATATAGCCGGTTTTGAAGGTTATTTTTTTACGAATACTGCAAAATCTCATTAATATAGTGGTTTTTAACAAAGTGAAACTTTATGAGGATTTTAATACAAAAAAGACAATAACATAGTTTTTTATACGTTTGCGCGACCTATTTTATTCTCTACCCTATATTATATACGAACAAAAAGAAGTAATAGTTTTGTTTATACCCGAAAATCTTACAATTTTTGCACTACCATGTTAAAGATGTTCAATCTCCCCTGTCAAATAGCCGGCACCGATGAAGCCGGGCGCGGTTGCCTTGCGGGGCCGGTAACTGCTGCAGCTGTTATTTTACCCAAAAAATTTAAAAATAAGTTACTAAACGACTCTAAACAAACTAAGTTAGACGATCGTAATAAACTAAAAGAAATTATTATGAGTGAGGCTATTACTTATGGGGTAGCCCACGTATATATGGAAGAAATTGATGAAATCAATATTTTAAATGCTTCCATTCTGGCTATGCATAGAGCCATAGATCAACTAAGCTGCGAACCTGAGCATATTATAGTAGACGGGAATAAGTTTAAACCTTATCGCAATATTGCCTATGATTGTATTATAAAGGGAGATGGGAAATTCCTGAGTATTGCTGCGGCATCTATTTTGGCCAAAACTGCAAGAGACGAATTTATGCAAAAGGTGCATCATGAATTCCCAATGTATAACTGGCAACAAAATAAAGGTTACCCTACAAAAGAACATCGCCAGGCAATAAGGAAGTTTGGCAGTACGCCATATCACAGGAAAAGCTTCAAACTTTTACCCGAACAATTAAAACTTACCCTATAACTTCTATATTTGTTGAAATTCTTAGTTTTTATGAAGAAAATTCTCTTCAAATTTTTATTGGTTTTCTTTCTTATTTCCTGTCAAAACCAGGAAAAAAATATTGCTGTTTATAAGTTTATTCCAAAGGATGCTGCTGTAATTATCCAAACTCCTAACCTTAAAAATCTTCAGCAGGATTTAGAAAATTTTAGCTTTTTTAATGGAAATAAATTGACTGCTAAGAATTATCTGAAAAAGGAATTAGGATATTTGAAACACGCCGATACGCTTACCTCGGCCATAATCGCGTTTTCAATCTCTGAAAACGAGAAATTGACCTATTCTTTAATATTTAAAGACAAACCAAAATTTCAATTAGATTCTATCAAAAATAAATCGTTAGAAAGTATTAAAACAGAAGGCATTGACTATCAAAAAATGGTTTTGGAAGATAATACCTTTTTTATTTCAACAGGTAATGCTCCTTTTATAGCTTCAAATTCTGAAGAAAATCTGATACAAATTCTAGGTAAAGATAAATTACTAAAAACCGAAGAATTTCAAAGAGTATATTCGGCTATAGATCTTAAGAAGACTTCTATAATCTTTAATCATCAAAATTTTAAAGTTTTTCAGCAAAATTTATTTCCAAATTTAGCGCTGCAAAATGTAGAAAATTATGCGCCGTGGAGTGCAATAGATCTTGATATAGAAAATAAAGGCATTTCTTTTAACGGACTTAGCATTGCGGCAAAATCTTCTAATCTGCATAAGATTTTTCAAAATTCAGGAACAGTTTCTCAAGAATTTGCTTCCATAATTCCTGAAAATGCGCTTGGTTTTACTGCCCTGGCTTATAAAAATCCTAAAATATTTCTTCAGAATTTAAAAACCTTTAGAGGCGATTCCACTTCCAATCCTATTGATGAAATTATTTTAAAAAGCCAGGAAGCAGGAATTATTTATACTGAAGAAAACACCCTTTTTGGAATAAAAACCCTGGTAGATATTGAAGCAACCGACTTAATATCAGGTTATGCCGAGTTGGAAGAAAATTATCGTGATTTTCCCATATATAAAGTTTCCCAGCCAGAAATTTTTGAGACAATTTTTAGCCCGATATTTATTTCTAAAAAGAACAATTTTGCCCTTGCAATTGATGAATATCTAATCTTCGCAAATTCAATACCTCAACTGCGTGAATTAATTGCCAATTATGTAAACGAGAATACACTGGCGCATCAATCTTATTATAAAAACAGTCAACAAAAACTTGCTATGGAATCTTCTATTCTCATAGTTGGAAAAACCGAGAAATTAAAAACCAAACTGGCCGAGGTGGTAGTCAACGAATTAAGCGAAGAAATGAGCAATTTGGATTTCGGCGATTATAAACTGGCGATTTTACAATTGGTAGAGGAAGGCGATTTTGCCCATATTCACGGTACTTTCGAGACGCAAAACAACGAAAGTAATTCAAACACCAAAACAGAAGAAATCCTTTCGGTAAGCCTGGATGCTGAATTACTAAACCAACCGGTTTTGGTAAAAAATCATTTGAATAATCAAATGGATATCGCGGTTCAGGATATTAATAATACGCTCTATCTAATTTCTAATAAAGGCACGATTTTCTGGAAGAAAAAATTAAGCGGGCCTATCCTAGGTGAAATTAAACAGGTAGATCTTTTTAAAAATGGAAGATTTCAGCTCGCTTTTGCAACTCCCTATTCTATTGAAGTTTTAGACCGAAACGGAAATACCGTAAAACCTTTTCCATTAGAATTTAAAGATGAAATTACACAACCTTTGTCTCTATTTGATTATGATAATAACCGAAAATATCGCTTTTTGATTACTCAAAATGATGAAGTGTTTATGTATGATAAAAACGGAAAAAGTGTAAAAGGATTTGATTTTAGAAGAACCAATTCTGAAATTTTAAAAGCACCAAAACATTTGAGAATTCAGAATAAAGATTATATCGTTTTTCCTGAAAAATCTGGCAAACTAAATATTTTGAGTCGGCAGGGAGAACATCGGGTAAACGTAAAAGAAAGTATAGATTTTTCAGATAACCACTGGTACGAATTTGAAAACGATTTTGTTTCAACTAATGCTGAAGGAAATTTGGTAAAAGTTACGCAAACAGGGCAGGTTACTACTTTAAACACCAATTTCAGCGAAAACCATAAGATTTCAGCAAGACCAAATTTATTGGTTAGCCTTTCAGAAAATATTTTGAAAATCAGGGAGAAAGAATTAAACCTTGATTACGGACTTTACACTGAACCGGAAATCCATTACGTAAACGACAAGTATTACATCAGCTTAACCGATTTACAAACCCAAAAAGTTTACATCTTTGATAGCAACGCAGAATTGCTTGCAGGCCTTCCGGTTTATGGAACTTCAAAAATCAACTTAAACAATGCCGATATCGATAACCGCCCGGAATTTGTAGTAAATGGTGGTGAAAAAGAAGTTTTATTGTATAAATTCTAACTCAATTCTGCCTCAAACAATTCTTCAAAATGCTTCAAAACCTTTTCCTGAACTTCAGCAAGAGAAACTTCCCTCTTCCCGATTTCCACATTTAAAGAAGTGACTGCTTTCCCTTCAATTCCGCAAGGAATAATATGGTCGAAATATCCTAAATCAGCATTTACATTTAACGCAAATCCGTGCATAGTGACCCAGCGACTGGCACGAACGCCCATTGCGCAAATCTTCCTGGCAAATGGTGTTCCCACATCCAGCCAAACCCCGGTTTCACCCGGACTCCGTTCGGCCTTTAAGCCATAATCTTTTAAAGTGAGAATAATACATTCTTCCAGGAAACGCAGGTATTTATGTATATCGGTAAAGAAATTATCAAGGTCTAGAATGGGATAACCAACCAATTGCCCCGGCCCGTGGTAAGTGATATCACCACCACGGTTAATTTTATAATATTTAGCTTGCCTTTTTTCAAGTTCGGTTTCAGAAATAAGCAGATTTTTAATATCACCACTTTTACCCAAAGTATAAACGTGCGGATGCTCTACCATTAAAAGGTAATTAGGCGTAATTTCGTTTAAATTTTGTCTTCGGTTTTTAATTTTAAGATCAAGAATTTCCTTAAAAAGACTTTCCTGGTAATCCCAGGTTTCTTTATAATCCTTATATCCTAATTTCTGTAAATTTATCTGCTTGTTCATACGCCTTTTCTCGGATTATTCAGAATAATAAGTGCCGCGATCACTCCCGGAATCCAACCTAAAATAGTAAGGATTAGTACAATTAAAATAGATCCACAACCCCTATCGTAAACCGCAAGGGGTGGGAATAGAACCGAAAGAATTACCCGCCAAACACTCATATTATCTAAAACTTTTATCAAGTATGTTGCAAAGATAAGATTATAAATACAGAAACTTATTTGATAAAGAACTGCATTTTTATCTTCCAAATATTATCAAAAATTCAGGATTATATCGCATTGGTTGGTAGCCACATAGTCACTATATTTGCACTCGTTTTGCCAAAGCAAGCAATTAATTTAAATACGAGTATGCAATTATCTGAACAGGAAATAGTAAGAAGAGAAAAGCTTTCTGCACTGAGAAAAGCTGGTATTAACCCCTATCCGGCAGATTTATTCCCGGTAAAGGACACCAGCAAGGGAATAAAGGAGAATTTTGAAGATGGAAAAAAAGTGGTTTTGGCCGGCAGGTTAATGTCCCGCCGTATCCAGGGAAAAGCTTCTTTTGCCGAAATACAGGATTCTAAAGGTAAAATCCAGGTTTATTTTAACCGCGACGAGATTTGTCTCGGGGAAGATAAAAGCAAGTATAACGATGTATATAAAAAATTGCTGGATATAGGCGATTTTATAGGAATTGAAGGCGAACTTTTTAAAACCCAGGTTGGGGAAATGACTGTGATGGTTAAAGATTTCATTTTGCTAAGCAAATCTATTCGCCCCTTACCACTTCCAAAAACAGATAAAGACGGAAACACTTACGACGGATTTACCGATCCCGAGCACCGTTACCGCCAGCGTTATGCCGATTTGGCCGTGAATCCAAAGGTTAAGGAAATCTTTGTAAAGCGTACCAAGTTGTTCAACGCTATGCGAAATTTCTTTAATGAAAGAGAATATTTTGAGGTAGAAACGCCAATTTTACAATCTATTCCCGGTGGTGCTGCTGCACGACCATTTGTTACCCATCACAATGCGTTAGATATTCCGCTTTATTTAAGAATTGCCAATGAATTATATCTTAAAAGGTTAATTGTAGGTGGATTTGATGGCGTTTACGAATTCTCAAAAAACTTCAGAAATGAAGGAATGGATAGAACGCATAATCCAGAATTTACGGCGATGGAAATCTATGTAGCCTACAAAGACTACAACTGGATGATGGAATTTACAGAAACTTTGCTGGAGCATTGTGCAATTGCAGTAAATAATACTACGGAAGCAGTTTTTGGCCAGCATAAAATAGATTTTAAAGCGCCTTACAAACGTGTTACCATGACCGATTCCATTAAAGAATTCACCGGATTCGATATTACCGGAAAATCTGAAGCTGAAATTAGAAAAGCAGCTGAAGATATGGGAATTGAAGTTGATGAGACGATGGGGAAAGGAAAACTCATAGACGAGATTTTCGGTGAAAAATGTGAAGGAAATTATATTCAACCAACCTTTATTACCGATTATCCGAAGGAAATGAGTCCGCTTTGTAAAGAGCACCGCGAAAACCCTGAATTAACTGAACGTTTTGAACTAATGGTTTGTGGAAAAGAAATCGCAAATGCATATTCTGAATTAAATGATCCTATAGACCAACGTGAGCGTTTTGAAGAGCAGCTAAAACTGGCCAAAAAAGGAGACGATGAGGCTACAGAATTTATAGACCAGGATTTCTTAAGAGCTTTAGAATACGGAATGCCTCCAACATCGGGATTAGGAATTGGGATGGATCGTTTAATTATGTTCTTAACCAATAATCAATCAATCCAGGAAGTATTATTCTTCCCACAAATGAAACCTGAACGAAAAGCTGTTGAACTTAGCGAAGACGAAAAAGCGGTATTTCAGCTATTAAAAAGTGATGAAATTCAGGAGTTGGAAACTATAAAAACAAAATCTGGTTTAAGTAATAAAAAATGGGACAAAACCCTTAAATCACTTAGAAAACATAAGATGATAGATGTTTTTAAAGATGATGAAATCATGAAGATAAAAGCAGTTTAAAATTCAGAAACCTTTTCCAGTTTAGATAAACAACAGTTAAAATAAGACTTTTTAACTTCACTTTTTAAACCTTTTTAAGATAAATTAGTCAAAAGATCACCAAATGGTGGTCTTTTTTCGTTTTTTAGCCTTCGCTAAAGAAAATTTATCACTTCCATTTAATCACACAAACCAAAATTAAACTTTATGACCAAACGATTTACGCATAAGCTCTTTTTAGTAGCCTTATCGGTATCGGTTTCCAGTTGCGCGGTATTTCAGCCCAATAAATCTTCGGCTGATGCCTCCAAAGAAGAAGCCTCAAAAAAGAAGGGAGACTTAGAACCTTACACCAAGGTAATTACTAAAGACGCTAAAAGCGACGAAGGCTTATTTACTGTACACCGGGTAGACGATAAATATTTCTACGAAATTCCAGATAGTCTTTTTAACCGGGAAATGCTTACGGTAACAAGAATTGCAAAGACAGCTACCGGAATTGGTTTTGGGGGCGGAAAGCAAAATACCCAGGTTCACCGCTGGCAGAAAAAAGACGGCCACGTTCTTTTAAGAGTTGTTTCTCACGAAATCTACGCAGCAGATTCACTTCCGGTTCATGAGGCGGTGGTAAACTCTAATTTTGAGCCTGTTTTACAACGTTTTCCTATAAAAACTGTAGGGAAAGATTCCGTAAATAAAACAACCGTAATTGAAGTAACCGATCTTTATACCAAAGATGTTCAGGCGCTGGGTTTAAGAGACGGCACAAGAAAACAATATAAAGTTTCGCGATTAGATGATAGCCGTTCTTATATAGATACTATTCGTAGCTATCCTGAAAATATTGAGGTTAGACACGTAAAAACCTATAATGCAGGCGAACCGCCTTCAAATGCAAGTACTGGTTCTATCTCTTTAGAGTTTAGTAATTCTATGATTTTGCTTCCAAAAGAACCAATGAAACGTCGTTATTTCGATCAGCGTGTTGGTTGGTTTGCCCGCGGACAAACAGATTATGGGCTTGATGCTCAAAAAAGTAAAGAAGTAAAATATCTTGACCGCTGGAGACTTGAAGTTAAAGAAGAAGACAAAGAAAAGTTTGAAAACGGCGAATTGGTAGAACCAAAAGAGCCAATAGTATATTATGTAGATCGCGCCACTCCAAAGCAGTGGATTCCCTATATAAAGCAAGGTATTGAAGACTGGCAGGTAGCTTTTGAAGCTGCAGGATTTAAAAATGCAATTATTGCTAAAGACCCTCCAACTAAAGAAGAAGACCCGGATTGGAGCCCGGAAGATGTACGCTATTCTGTAGTTCGTTACCTGGCTTCTCCAATTCCAAACGCGAACGGGCCTCACGTTAGTGACCCACGTTCTGGAGAGATCCTGGAATCAGATATCAACTGGTATCACAACGTAATGACCCTGCTTAGAAACTGGTTCTTTGTACAAACTGCGGCAATTAACGAAGACGCTCGTAGTGTAGAATTTGAAGACGAAGTAATGGGTCGTTTAATTCGGTTTGTTTCTTCTCACGAGGTTGGGCACACTTTAGGTCTTCCGCATAATATGGGAAGTAGTGTTGCTTACGCCGTAGAAGATCTTCGTGATCCAGAATTTACTGCTGAATATGGAACTGCACCTTCCATAATGGATTATGCACGTTTCAATTATATCGCCCAGCCAGAAGATGGAGATGTGGCTTTAATGCCAGATATTGGACCATATGATAAATATGCTATAGAATGGGGATACCGACCAATTTTAGATAAATCTGCAGAAGAAGAAAAGGAAATTCTTGATGAATGGATTCTTGAAAAAGCAGGTGATCCTTTATATCGCTTCGGAAGTCAGCAAAGTGGCGGAGTTATAGACCCGAGTTCTCAAACTGAAGATCTTGGTGACGATGCAGTTTTGGCCAGTGAATACGGAATTAAAAACCTGAAGCGCATAATGCCAAAATTGATCGAGTGGACTGCCGAAGACGGTAAAAACTACGATGATCTTGACGATATGTACGGCCAGATTTTAAGTCAGTTTAACCGTTATATGGGGCACGTTACGGCTAATATTGGTGGAGTTTATGAATATTATAAAACTTACGACCAGGAAGGTGCCGTTTACTCTCATGTAGATGCAGCTCATCAAAAGAAGGCGATGAATTTCTTGCACAAACAACTTTTTGAAACTCCGGAATGGTTAATAGACCAGGAAATTTTTAATAAGATTGAATTTGACGGACAGGTTGAACGCATTAGGAATATGCAGGAACGTAGCCTTAATAATCTACTGGACTTCGGAAGAATGGCGCGTTTAATGGAAAATGAAGAAATAAACGGCAACGAAGCTTACGGTCTTATAGATATGATGACTGATGTTAGAACCGGAATTTGGAGCGAACTTTCTTCGGGACAAAAGATAGACCGGTACCGCAGAAATCTTCAGCGTGCTTATATTGAGCGTATGGAGCATTTAATGACTGAAGAGCAGAGCGAAATTCCTTCAAGATACAGAAGCTGGATTAGCCGAAGCAATATAGATGTTGCTCAAAGCGATATTCGTCCTGTAGTAAGAGGAGAGCTTAAAACGCTTCAAAGTCAAATTAGAAGAGCAACTAACCGTGGAGACCGTTTAACAAGGTACCACCTTCAGGATGCTTTAGAAAGAATAGATTTAATTCTAAACCCAATAAAATAACCTCAACATTTTTTTGGATTAATTAGTTTGGAAGCCACCGTCCCTACACGGTGGTTTTTTTTATAAATAAATTAAACCTTTTTTAAATTCTATAGTCTTACTATTAAAGCCACTTAAATTGCTATGAAAAAGAATTTTTTGATTTAATTATCAAAAAGTGAAAAGTGAGTTTTTAGATTAGTTAGTTTAGTTTGTTTGAATTGAGAGCAGTATCGGGAAAAATCGAAAATCTAAATTTTATGATACCCATGTAAAATTTACCTCCTTTCTGCTCTCTTTTTTATTTAAAGTAAAAACTTAGCAATAAGTCCACCCGCAAGCCATAGGTAGCATACAAAAGCAATATATTTTAAGCTCGTTTCCAATAACTGACTTTTAGGTGCCATTTCCTTCATATGCATCACATCTTTTCGCTTAAAAAATCCTAGATAAATTAGCACCCCAGAAATTGCTAAAAAGAGCATATTCAGCCAAAAAGTATAATCTATTTTAAAATGTTCGGCATCGGTAATTTTTACTGAAGAAGGATCTGGTAATAAATTAAATAGATTAAACCCGTAATGCAATAATAGAGAAGTACCAATTAGTGCGGTAAAAAGAAGGAAAAGTATAAAGAAAGACATTTTCCAGCCATAATATTTGGCATTAATTCTCAAGACCGGGAAGACTACCAAATCGCTAAAAATAAAAGCCATTACCCCGGCAAAACTTACTCCTTTTCCAAAGAGCAAAGCTGCCAAAGGAATATTCCCCATAGAACCTATAAAGGTTAAAAATGCGGCAATTGGGCCAACAATTATATGCTCAAGAATAGTGAAAAAGCCGAAATCTGTGTTTCCATTTCCGGTATTTATAAATAAAGTTTGAAAAAAGGAATCGGGAACAAAAGCTGCGACAACCCCGGCAATAGTAAAACCTAAAGTCACATCTTTCCAAACCATTTTCCACTCCATAGCATACTGTCTGGACACTTTAGCCCAACTGGTTTCTGACTTTATCTTTTTCTTCCAGGATTTTTCGGAATCTTCATCATCTTCATCTTTTTCATCCAGGCGTTCGCGTGCCTTTTGTATTAATTTCTTCGGATTAATTAGCCTAATGAGTATCCAGCTGATAAGGATTAGCAATATTCCACCAACATATTCACCTACCACAAATTGCCAACCCAAAAAGATAGCAATTAAGATTCCTAACTCAATAACAAGGTTAGTAGAAGCCAGTAAGAAAGCAATTGAAGAAGAAAAACTGGCTCCTTTTTTAAACAAGCTTTTAGTTGAAGCTAAAGCAGAAAAACTACACGAACTACTAATAAAACCAAAGAAAGTACCGAGTAACATACTTTTAGATTCGTCTTTACCCATAGTCTTTTCCATACGCTTTTCGGTTACAAAAATTTGGATACAACTACTTATTACATAACCCAAAATAAAGGCCCATAAAGCCATCCAGAAAAAACCGGCGCTGGTATAGGCCGCTTCTCCCCACTTACTCAAAAAATCCTGCATTTCTATTAGTTTTGGTGGTTAGTATTCTAGTCTAATTTCGCGCTTTTTAATCTTAAAGCATTTGCAATTACTGAAACTGAACTAAAACTCATCGCCAAAGCTGCAATCATTGGTGAAAGTAGAAGTCCGAAGACCGGGTATAAAACCCCGGCAGCAATTGGTACTCCAAGTGTGTTATAGATTAAAGCAAAAAACAGGTTTTGCTTAATATTTTTCATCACTTTTTTACTTAGCATTTTGGCCTTTTTAACTGCTTTAAGGTCACCTTTTACCAGGGTGATTTCTGCGCTTTCTATCGCCACATCTGTTCCCGTTCCCATGGCAATACCAATATCGGCCTGGGCCAAGGCGGGTGCATCGTTTATTCCATCACCGGCCATTGCTACTTTTTTACCTTTTTCCTGAAGTCTTTTTACTTCATTTTGCTTATCCTCCGGCAGCATTCCAGCTTTAAAACCGGTTAAACCGAGTTCTTCAGCAACAGATCTTGCAGTTTTCTCATTATCGCCGGTAAACATATAAACCTCAACCCCATCATCCATTAAAGATTTTAGAGCTTCTCTACTCGTTTTTTTAATAGGATCGGTAATTGTAAAGTATCCCGTTACTTTCCCATCTACCGCTACAAAAGAAACGGTTTTACCTTTCTCCTGTTCAGCCGTTACTTTTTTATTTATTTCTGAAGGAATTTCAACATTTTCAGCCTTCATGAGTTTATCACTCCCAATGGCAATCCTTTTGTTATTTACCATGCCTGTAACCCCTTTTCCGGTAACGGAATCGAAATCTGAAGCTTCTGTATATTTCAGCTGATTTTCTTTTGCAAAATCTACAGTTGCTTTAGCGAGCGGATGTTCACTTTGAGAATTTACCGAAGCGATAAGTTTTATAATTTCATCTTTATTTTCTTCAGAAATCACTTCAACTTTTTCCACTTTGGGTTTACCTTCAGTAATGGTTCCGGTTTTATCGATAATCAAAGTATCAATATCATCCATTTGCTCTAACGCACGGGCGTTTTTAATAAGCACCCCATTTTGTGCACCTTTTCCAACTCCTACCATAACCGACATTGGTGTGGCCAGGCCAAGCGCACAGGGGCAGGCAATTATTAATACTGCGATGGCATTCACTAAAGCGTAAACATATTGCGGCTCTGGCCCATAAATGGCCCAAACTATATAGGTAATTATCGCAATAATTACTACCACCGGCACAAAATAAGCTGAAATTCTATCGGCTAATTTCTGAATGGGTGCCTGGGACCGGCTGGCATCATTTACCATCTTTATAATTTGAGAAAGCAAGGTTTCATCTCCCACTTTTTCAGCTTTCATTGTAAAACTTCTGTTTCCATTAATGGTCCCTGAACTTACTTTATCACCTTCAGCCTTATCCACCGGAATTGGTTCTCCGGTAATCATTGATTCATCAATACTGGAATTCCCGTTTTCGATAGTTCCGTCTACCGGAATTTTATCTCCCGGTTTTACTCTTAGAATATCTCCTTTTTCAATTTCGTCTATAGCAACTTCCTTTTCTTCGCCATTCACTACTTTTATCGCTTTGTTTGGAGCAAGTTTCAGCAGTTCTTTTATCGCAGAATTTGTCTTACTATGAGCCCGGGCTTCTAAAACCTGGCCAAGTAAAACAAGTGTGAGAATAACCGTTGCCGCTTCAAAATAAACGTGCACAGTGCCCGTTTCAGTCTTAAATTGCGGTGGAAAAAAATCAGGAAATAATAAGCCGAAAACACTAAAAACCCAGGCTACCCCGGCGCCAATGCCAATTAGCGTAAACATATTGAGGTTCCAGGTTTTTATAGATTTCCACGCACGTTCAAAAAACATCCAGGTAGCATAAAAGACCACAGGAATTGATAAACCAAACTGAATCCAATTCCAATATTGTTGGTCTAAAATTTCATAAAGCGGATTGCCTGAAATCATCTCAGACATCGCGATAATAAAAATGGGAAGGGTAAATGCTACGGCTATTTTAAACTTTTTGAGTAACTTTTTATAAGATTTACTTTCTGAAGATTCTTCCGGTTCTTTGGGCACCAGGTCCATTCCACATTTGGGACAGGAACCGGGACCATCCTGCTCCACTTCAGGATGCATGGGGCAGGTATACGTAGTAGCTTGTGGTTTTAGGCTGGCTTCTTCTACCAGGTCCATTCCGCACACCGGGCAATCACCGGGCTCAGTATAAGTTTTATCGCCTTCACAATGCATAGGGCAATAATAAACACCTGTTCCCTGCTCTGATTGAGAAGTTTTTTTCTTTTTCGATTTTACTTTTTTACCGGGTTCGTGAATTTCATAATGTCCCCCATCTTCCTTTAAGGCTTGCTGCAATTTTTCTAAAGAAACATCCTGTCTAGCAACAATTTTTGCTTCCTCTTTTTCGAGATTTACTTCAGCACTTTTTACCCCTTCAACTTTACTTAGCGTTTTTTCTACGTGAGATCTACAACCCATACAGGTCATTCCACTCACCGGATATGTTTTAAGGCTTTCGTTTTTTGGATGAATTTGATAGTTGCTGTCTTCCAGTGCTTTTTGAAATTTTTCAATTTCAATATGTTTTTGCATTTCAATTTCCGCAGCAGCTTTTTCAAGATCTACCCGGGCATCAATAACCCCTTCAACATTTTTTAAAGTATTTTCAACGTGGGCCCTGCAACCCATACAGGTCATCCCGGAAATTTGATAAGTATGTTTCATAGATTTTATTGGAGAAAAAAAGGCTGTTTGAACCTCTATTGTTACTTACGTCATGCTGTCCCGAAGCTTCGGGATTATTTTAGCATCTAAATTGAAAGAAATTAGACCCTGGAACAAGTTCAGGGTAACGTCTACTAGTAAAAAATCAAACAGCCTTTAAAATTAAATTTTATGCTAAGTAAGCTTCACAAGCTTTTGCACATTCACGGCAGGCTTTAGCGCAATCCTGACAGTGTTGATGTTCGTGTTTACCGCATTCATCGGCACACGCATTACAAATTTCAATGCAATATTTTACAAGTCCGTCTACATTTTTATAGCCGGTGACCAACACCTGGTTAAGGGTGCTACAAACCTCTGCACAAACACGATCGGTTCTAATGCAGTCTTTCATCATTTTCACATTGTCTTCATCAAGACAGGCATCAGCACAATAGTTACAATGATTAATGCAATTCCCTAAGGTGCTTAACAATTTCTCATTTCTCATAATATTGGTTTTTAATGGTTTAAATCAAAGTTAAGCACTATTAACCGCAATGAGTTTTAAAATTATGGTAAGAAGTTATAAGAAAATTGAAAAGATTAAAACGGATTTTACTCCCAATTAACTAATAAAACAATATTACTATGGTCTAAATTTGTTTGCTACAATTTATCCAGAGATTTTCGCTCCTGGTGGTGAAGTTTGTATTGGGATGGGTTTAAGCCGGTTTCTTTTTTGAAAAAAGTTGAAAGATACGCTGCACTACCAAATTGCAATTTATCGGCAATTTCTGAAATATTTAATTCATCATATTCCAGTAATTCTTTAATGCGTTCAGCTTTAATTTTATTTTGAAAACTTTGAATGCTTTGTCCTTCGGCTTTACTAAAAATACTGGTAAGATGACTATAATCGTAATGTAGTTCTTCACTTAAAACTTCAGAAAGCTTTTTGTTTTTAAAATCTTTGCGTTCGTAAACCCATTCAATAATTATAGATTTAATATCGGTAACAATTTTATCATGGCGTTCAGCTACAATTTCAAATCCGTTTGCTTTAAGCGCTTCTTCAAAAAGCTTAAATTGCTCTAAAGAGAGCTCTTTCTCAAACTCTATCCTGCCTAAACTAATATCTACATATTTAAGTTTTTGTTGCTCCAAAGTGTTTTCTACACTCATAAGGCAACGGTCACAAACCATGTTTTTTATATGTAAGATACTATTCATTTATAATTTAGTTTTTAGAATTTCTTTAAGCTGGTATGCTTTGCTGAAATAAAAAATAGTGAGTGCAAATTTACGAAGAATTAATCTTTCCTCTGTAATCTTAAAGAGTACCGAAAAATTACAAATTAAACTTGAAGAGGGTTTTTATTTAATAAACTTCAGGAAAAGGGAATAAAAGTGATTTTTAAAAAAATTATTTAAAAAAATTTTAAAACCTACATTTTTAGGCAATCCATTGCGTAGACTGGGCTACGAGGCACTACCACCCTAATTTAAAAGTGTTTAGGGCAATCTGCTCCCGAAAAAAGCCGGAAATAATTTAGTAGGTATAAAAAAAATTCACTTATTTTATATGTTAATAAAAACAAAAAATTATGTGGGGATTTATTACATTACTTTTTTTAAATTTTCAAGGTGGAATGGAAGTTACTACAACCTCTCCTCCAACTACAGACAATAAAATTGAAGTAATTACTCCTAACGAAAAACTGGGAGAAAATAATCTTGCTTACAAATGGGGAAAATTAGCTTTAGAAGCTACAGCAAAAGATACCGACAGATTTAATCCAAGACCCACGATAAGTTCTCGTTTCCTCGGGCTTATTTTCACCGCAGTTTTTGATGCCTGGTCCCGGTATGATGATAAAGCAATTCCAGTTTATATGCAGGGCGTTGAACGACGCCCACTTCAAGAACAGAATTTAAAAAATAAGGAAATTGCCATAAGTTATGCGGCTTTTAGGACTATGAACGAATATTACTTTACCGATGAGTCTATGTTTCGGGAATTTATGGTAGAACTGGGATTAGACCCAGATGACACCTCTTTAGATCCTAATACCGCTGTTGGAATAGGTAACCTGGCAGCAAAAGCCGTAATAGAAGCCAGGCATAATGATGGCGCAAATCAATATGGAGAAGAAGAAGGCTCTAATGGTAAGGCTTATTTTGATTATATGGGTTACAAACCCGTTAATTCTGCCGATGAGAATATAGACCTTAACAGGTGGCAATCTAAATATTTCTCTGATGGAAAAGGAGGCCAATTCGTTCCAAAATGTTTAACGCCCTACTGGCACAAGGTGGAGCCAGTTGGATTACAATCGGCAGACCAGTTCAGGCCGGGACCACCACCAATGGTAGGTTCAAAACAATTAGAGGAAGAAGTAAAAGAAGTAGTAGAATTACAGGCAAATCTAACCGATGAGCAAAGAGCCCTGGTAGAATTTATGCGAGATGGCCCGCAATCGGTACAACAGGCCGGCCATTGGCTAAAGTTTGCCCAGGAAGTTTCAGTTCGGGATCAACATAACCTGGATAAAGATGTAAAAATGTATTTCTACAACCAGATCACTGCAATGGATGCATTTATTGCCTGCTGGGATAGTAAAATGTATTACGATTACGCCCGGCCTTATGCTTTAGTTCATGAATTTTTCAAAGACGAAGATATTTACGGTTGGGGAGGCCCAGAAAAAGGAATGGTAGAAATGAAAGGACAGGACTGGAGACCATATTCTCCTTCAACTTTCTTATGCCCTCCTTTTCCCGGTTATGTATCGGGCCACAGTGCCATTAGTGGTGCCTGTGGTGAAGCTTTAAAACTTTTTACCGGAAGTGACGAATTTGGGTCTGAAGTTACATTAACTCCCGGCATCCTAACAGAGCCAAACCGACTTGGTAAGGAAGTCACTTTAGAATTCCCTACTTTCTCGGAAGCTGCAGAAATGGCCGGTTTATCCCGGGTTCTTGGCGGTTACCATATCCAGGCAGATAATATTGAAGGGCTAAAGTTAGGAAGAAAGGTAGCCCGGGAAAACTGGATCTTCTTTAAAAAACACATAGGAGAACCTGTAATAAGCAAGCACACCAGTCTTTCAAATAATTAATCCCTGGAATTTCAATAAATAGCCATACCAGGTTAAATTCAAACAATACCCTCCAAAATAATCATCCCAAAATGAAAATACTTTATAAGTCATTTTTCCTGATTTTTTTCTTTTTAATTATTTCGTGTAAGAATTCTGCCCCAGAGGAAAAGGAATTAGCGAAAAAAGAATCGACTGAAAATACTAAAATCTTCAGCAATGTTTCTGCCGCAAAATCTGGTATCAATTTTAGTAACAACCTTACCGAAAACGATTCCTTAAATTACTTTACCTACTCTTATATTTATATGGGTGGAGGGGTATCTACCGGAGACATTAATAACGATGGCCTTCCAGATCTTTATTTTACAGGAAACCAGGTTCCCAATAAACTTTATTTGAATAAAGGAAATATGGAATTTGAAGATATTACAGAATCTGCCGGGGTTGCGGGAGATGAGAGATGGTACACAGGAGTCACCATGGCCGATGTTAATGCAGATGGTTTTCTCGATATTTATCTTTCTGTAGGAGGAAAATTTCAACCTAAAAACAACCAGCTCTTTATAAATAATGGAGATGGAACTTTTAGTGAAAAAGCTAAAGAATATGGTTTAGACGATCCCGGTAATAGTGTACAGGCCACCTTTTTTGATTACGACAAAGATGGTGACCTTGATGTTTACATAGCCAATTACCCTCCAACCCGTTTTGACGCTCCAAATTTTGTATATGAATACCAAATGAATAGTGTAACCGATCTGCAAACCGATCATTTAATGCGTAACGACGGTGGGAAATTTACCGATGTTACTAACGAAGCAGGGGTTAGAAGTTTCGGGTTAACGCTCTCTGCAACAGTTGGAGATTTAAATAACGATGGTTGGCCAGACCTCTATATTTCTAACGATTTTAGTTCCCCAGATTTTATGTATATAAACAATGGTGAAGGCAGTTTTAGAGAAGTGGTAAAAGATGCTACCTCTCACACTTCATTTTACGGAATGGGTGTAGATATAGCAGATTATAATAACGATGGGCTTTTAGATATTTATCAGGTAGATATGTCTGCCAAAGATAATAGGAGAAAAAAAGCCAATATGGCCAGTATGAACCCCGATTTGTTCTGGGGTACTGTAGAAGCTGGTTTTCACTATCAATACATGCAGAACGTGCTGCAAACCAATACGGGAGTTTTTAACAATAACACACCGTTTTTTGCAGATCAATCCCGTATTGCCGGTGCCGCTTCTACAGATTGGAGCTGGGGCCCGCTTTTTGCCGATTTTGATAATGACGGCCATAAAGATCTTTTTGTAACCAACGGCACACGAAGAGAAATAAACAACAACGATTATTTTAACGAGCTTAAAAACAAGTCGCTTACTAAAGAAGACCGTCTTGAAAAAAGTTTAAATATTCCTTCAGAAAAAATAGACAATTTTATTTTTGAAAATAACGGTGATCTTACCTTTAATATAGCTAATGAAAAATGGGGAATTGTATATGAAGGATTTTCTAACGGAGTAGTTTATGTAGATCTTGACAATGATGGTGATTTGGAAATTATCACCAACAATATAGACGACACAGCTTCGGTTTTTGAAAACCAGAGTTCCACAAAAAATAATTATGTGCAAATTAAACTGCAAGGACCCGAGAAAAATAAATTCGGTATAGGCAGCAGGGCGTATGTTACCGCAAACGATACTGAACAGATGCAGGAATTAACTTTGTCCCGTGGCTTTCAGTCTTCTGTGGCGCCTCAACTTCATTTTGGACTTGCGCAGGCAGATCTTATTGACGAAATTAGAATTGAATGGCCAGATGGGAAAGTTGAAATAAGGGAGGATGTAGAAGCAAATCAGTTTCTAAGTTTTAATTACGAAGATGCTTCAGCAATAGAAACTTCTAATGAACTAAAGCCTGAAACCTTATTTTCAACAATAACAGATTCAACTTCATTTCCTAATCATAAGCATATTGAAAATGAGTACGACGATTTTAAAGACGAAGTACTTCTTCCCCACCGCACCTCTACCTTTGGTCCCAGTATCGCGGTTGGAGATTTAAACGGCGATGGTAAAGAAGATTTTATTGTAGGAGGTGCAGCCACTTATGAAGCAGGATTATATTTTTGGACTGAGAACGGCTTTAAAAAGCAAACCAGTGCTGCTTTTGGAAAAGATAAAGCTTACGAAGACCTTGACGCGTTAATTTTTGATGCTAACGGAAATGGCCATAACGATATCTATGTAGTTAGTGGAGGCAATGAGTTTGATCCAGATTCTGAAATGCTTCAGGACAGGTTATATATCAATGATGGAAAAGGGAATTTTACAAGAGACTTAAATGCTCTCCCAAAAATGCACGACAGTGGTTCTAAAGTATACAAAGCCGATTTTGATAAAGATGGAAAGGAAGAATTATTGGTTTTGGGAAGATTAGTTCCCGGTAATTATCCAAAACCCGCTAACAGTTATATTTTAAAAAATAACAGCAAAAATGGAAAAGTATCGTTTAAAGATGTAACTCAATCGGTTGCTCCATTTCTTCAATCTTTAGGGATGGCAACCAGTGCAGAAATTGTTGATTTTGATAATGACGGCTGGCAGGATATTATTATAGTAGGTGAATGGATGCCAATAAAAATTTTCAGGAATAATAAAACAGCATTTACGGATGTTTCTGAAGATATGGGAATTACCGATGATACTGCCGGCTGGTGGTGGAGTATTAAAAAAGGTGATTTTGATAATGACGGGGACCAGGATTTTATAGTAGGAAATCTAGGTGAAAATTATAAATATACAGCCAGCGAAGACGAAACCTTTGACATCTATTTTAAAGATTTTGATGGAAATAATAACAGTGATATTGTTTTAAGCTATTATAACAAAGGAGAAAAGTTTCCATTGAGAGGAAGAGAATGCTCCTCCCAACAAATTCCCGGTATAAAGGAGAAGTTTCCAGATTACGAATCTTTTTCAACAGCTACCCTGGAGGACGTTTATTCGGAAAAAGAACTGGAGAATTCTCTCCATTACCAGGTAAAATCTTTTTCCAGCATCTATTTAGAAAATGCTGAAGGGAAATTTAAAATTCACAAACTACCAAACGTGGCCCAAATATCTTCAATTAATCAAATTCTTGTAAAAGATTATGATAAGGACGGCCATCTTGACGCTTTAATTGCCGGGAACCTTTTCTGGTCTGAAGTAGAAACCACAAGAAACGATGCCGGGTATGGAATGCTCCTTAAAGGAGATGGAACCGGTAATTTTAACCCAATTGTACCTTCTAAAAGTGGTTTCTTCGTACCAGGAGATGTGAAAGATATGGCCACCATTGAGGTTGAAAACCAGGAAGTTATTATTGCAGTAAAAAACAACAGTCCTATTCAATATATTGAGATGAAAGACCAATAACGTTAATGATGTGATAATAACACTTATAATTATTACATAATCAATGATATAATGAAAAAAAATTACGAAAATTAGAGATTTTTTTTAGAAAACCGATTGCGTAAAATTATTTTTTATTACATTTAAACCGAATTAATAAACTAACTAACAAATAATTATGAAAAACAATTACTTGAAAAGGGGGCTTTTCATTGTAACATTCTTTTGTTTTGGCTTTATTACAGCCCAGCAAACCGTTACGGGAACAGTAAGTGACGAATCCGGTCCTATACCAGGAGTGAACGTCATAGAGCGAGGAACCTCCAACGGTACAACTACAGACTTTGATGGAAATTATAGTATAGAGGTAAGCGAAGGCGCAGTTCTCGTTTTCAGCTATATAAGTTATCAAACCCAGGAAATTGCCGTTAACGATCAAAGCGTTATCGATGTAAACTTAATCGCCGGGTCAGAATCCCTGGACGATGTTATTGTGGTAGGATATGGTACTCAAAGTAGAGCAGAAGTTACAGGGGCTATTTCATCTATTGATACAGAAGAGATTAATAGTCTTCCGGTATCTACCGCAGAGCAGGCCTTACAAGGTAGAGCTTCTGGTGTTACAGTAATTAACTCAGGTTCTCCCGGTAACTCACCTGCTGTTAGAATTAGAGGTTTGGCCTCACCTAACAATAACGACCCATTATATGTTATAGACGGTGTCATTGCCGGTGGTTTGGGTAGTTTAAACCCTAACGATATTGAGAACATACAGGTTCTTAAAGATGCATCTACTACTGCTGTTTACGGTTCTAGAGGTGCAAACGGAGTTGTACTTGTTACTACCAAATCTGGAACGGCCTCACAAAAAGCTCAACTAAGTCTTGATACTTATACGGGAGTTCAATTTAATAGTAATCGTTACGATTTATTAAATAGAGAGCAATACATACAATACGCAAGAGAAGTAACAGATACTGATCCAGAGCGCCTTACCAATCCTGAGTATGCAGACTTTATTGACAATAATACAGACTGGCAGGATGAAATTTTTAGAACCGGGGTGATGAAAAGTATCAACCTTGGACTTTCAGGTGGTAATGAAAACAGTAATTACAGGTTTTCTGGAGGATACCTAAACCAGGAAGGTGCGGTTATAGAAACAGAATTTGAACGTTTTAACTTTAGATCTAATAGTAACTTTAATTTTGGTAAACTTAGTTTTGGTCAAACATTAAACGTAGCTTTCACTTTACAGAATCCTGAAAGAGAAGACGGAGGTAGATCAATAATAGAACACGCAATAAAATCAGCGCCATATTTAAGCGTTTATAACCCAGACAATAGAGGTGGTTTCCAGGGACCAAACTCTGCACTAGATGGCCAGGATGCGGCCAACCCGGTTAGAGTTCAAACCTTAGGAAGCGCCGAGAATAAAGGACTTACTATTTTAGGTAGCCTTTTTGCTGAATACGAAATAATTGATGGCCTTACTTTTAAGAGCCAGGCAGGTATAGATTATTATAAGTATAATAACAATAATTTTATTCCTTCTTATAACGATGATAGTAATGGTGGAACCCATCAATTTGGTTTTGCTCAAATCACAAAAAACAGTGGTACCAATCAATCGCTTACACTTACCAATAGCTTAAACTATAAATTTGAGGTAGCAGATTTTCACAACTTCGAAGTTTTAGTTTTAGCAGAAGATCAAACTATTGATAGTGAAAGCCTGAATGCAAGTAGCCAGAATCCAATTACAGATGATGTAGAAGAACTATCTCTTAATCAAGCAGGCCTGTCTTCAGCTTCTTCAGAATATAGAAGAGTTGGTTATTTAGGACGATTAAATTATAATTTTGATCAAAAATATCTTTTGTCTGGATCTTATCGTCAAGATGCTTCCAGCCGTTTTGGAGCAAATAACCGTTGGGGTACTTTCTGGTCTGTTTCTGCAGGTTGGAACGTAGCTAAAGAAAGCTTTATGCAAGATACAGACTTTAATAACTTCAAAATTAGAGGTAGTTGGGGTACAACCGGTAACGACCAGATTGGTAACTATCGTTATGCTTCTACACTTGTTACAAGCTTTATTTACCCAATTGGAGGTGCAGCTGTACAGGGTACTACTGCTGAAGGACTTCCCAATCAAAACCTTAAATGGGAGGAAGTTACTATGAAGAACATTGGTTTAGATTTGGGTATGTTTAATAATGCCTTAACTCTATCCATGGAATATTATAGTAACCAAAGTGATGATCTTCTTTACGAATTACCACTTCCGCTTAGTTTAGGTTACAATGTACCAACTATAGCTTCTAACGTTGGGTCCGTAAAAACAACAGGTTTTGAAGCTGATCTTGGATATAACGATTACGAAGGTGAATTTACCTGGTCTGCCAATTTAAACCTGGGAACCAGTAAAAACGAAGTTCTTTCTATAGGTAGCCTGGATCAGGTTCAGGGAGGATTTTTTGAGAATGAATATCTTACAAGAATTGCTCCGGGAGAACCATTATTCCATTTCTATGGCTTAAAAACCGATGGTATCTACCAAAATCAGGCAGAAGTAGATGAGGTATTCACTGCAAATCCAGATCAAACAGCTGTGCAACCTGGAGATATTCGCTTTTTAGATCTTAACGGAGACGGGGATATTACTGCTGCAGATAAAACTGTAATAGGAAATCCATATCCAACACTTACAATGGGACTTAATTTAAGTGCCCAGTATAAGAACTTTGATGTTTCAATGTTTATTCAGGGTGCGTATGGTCACGAAATTTATAATACTAACTTATATGACCTTGAAGGAATGCCAAGACTATTTAATAGCGGTGTAGCTGTTTTAAATAGATGGACAGGAGAAGGAACTTCAAATACGATACCACGTGCTTTAGGAGCTCCACAAAACCTTAATGCTTCGGATCGTTTTATAGAAGATGGATCTTATACCAGGCTTAAGAATTTAAATATTGGATATACTTTTGATGAAGATATATTTGGTGAATCTCTTGCCAATTTAAGAATATACATAAGTGGACAAAACCTGATTACCCTAACCGATTATTCCGGACTTGATCCTGAAATTGGTGTTGACAACGTATTGCAACAGGGTACGGGAGCTATAGGTATTGATAGAGGTTTATATCCTCAGCCTACTTCATTAACATTTGGTCTACAATTAGGATTTTAAAAAAATACAATTATGAAAAAAATAAGAATAATATTAATGGTCTTTGCCACATTGTTCGTAGTTAACGGATGTGAGGAAGAAGATTTTGAACTAACAAACCCTAGTGGTCTTTCTCCTGAAACCTATTTTAGGACAGAAGCCCAGGTGCAATCGGCAGTGAATGCTGTATATGCCAATACGCAAACTATTGGATTATACACCAGAACTTTGTTCTTTGCAATGGACATTATGTCTCGTGAAGCCCTTGGGAATCCGCAATTAGAAGCAGATAAAAGAGTTTACCAGGAATGGTCTTTTGATGCCAGCCACCCACCAATCGCGTGGTACTGGGATGCCTGTTTTAGAGGAATAAACAAAGCAAATTTTGTAATTGATAATGCCGATAAAATTAATGAAATTCCATCTTCATTATTGAGTGATGAGAAAAAAGCAAGATTTATTGGTGAAGCGAAGTATATGAGAGCTTTTTACTATTTCTTATTGGTAACCCGTTTTGGCGATGTTCCTTTAATTACAACCGTGCCTGAAGATGGTTCTGGTTTTCCACGTACCCCTGCAGATCAGGTTTACGACCAGATAATAGCAGACTTAAATGATGCCAGCCAGTCTTTATGGGATAAAGGACGTACTGAAAATGGTAGAGCTACTCAAGGTGCTGCTTTTGCCCTTTTAGGAAAAACACACCTTTATCTTGAAGAATACGATGAGGCGTTAGCTGCTTTCGAAAATATTTACGGGCAATATTCTTTAGAAGACGATTATTTTGCAAACTTTAGAGAAGAAGAAGAATTTGGTCCTGAATCAATTTTCGAAATTCAGTATGATGATGATATGGGGAACTCTGCCGTATGGAACTCTAATGCAGCCGGTGAAGATGCTAATGAAGTAACCTTCCGTGGCCAGGAGTATGGCTTTAACGACTGGTTTAACGTATATCCTAATCCCGCTCTTATAGCTGAATACGAAGAAGGTGATATTAGACTTGATGAATCTTTCTATTTCAACGGTGATACTTTTGCTGGTGGTTTAATTGAAGAATTACCTCTGGAAAGAGATGCAGCCTGGAGAAAGTACCAGAATTACTACAAAGATGTTAATGAAGATCAGGCTTCAGGAATAAACATGAAAGTTATTCGATATGCTGATGTTCTTTTAATGATGGCCGAAGCTGAAAATGCTTTAGGCAACCAGGCTGATGCTATAGATTACATTAACGAAGTAAGAGAGAGAGCAGAATTAGCCCCTCTTTCTGACGGTCTTTCTCAAGATGAAGTTTTTGATGCCATAGTACACGAAAGAATGGTAGAATTAGCCGGCGAACAAGTACGTTTCCCAGATCTTGTAAGATGGGGACTTGCTGCCGATTATCTTTCTGAATTTGGTTTCCAGGCAGGAAAACACGAAATCTGGCCTATTCCTAATGATGAAATATCAGCAAATGAGGGTATAAGTCAGGAAGATCAGAATCCAGGATACTAATAAGTATTCAACCTTTAAACTTAAAGCCCTTTCAAATAAATGAAAGGGCTTTTTTATGTGAAATTTCTTCAGAAAATAAAAAAGTAAACTAACTCTGCGTATCCTGATGAGCCTCATTAATTTAATTCCCTCAACAAGAATGCAACATTGAAATCTCAATTATCAAGTAAATTAATTAGTTGAGAAAGAATTATCAGGTCTAGTTTTTCGGTAATAAGGAAAGGAATCTCCATCGTTATAAATAGACTAATTATAAGCAGTTAATAGATTAATCCACACATCAAATTAACCTATTTTCCTTAGCCTAAATTATTAAACAGGGAATTGCAGGAGCATTTACAGAAAGAAAATGTAATAGTAAACACTTCCATTGGAAATACTTATTTGAGCTTATAAAATAATCTGGCCATAAGACCAGATTATTTTATTTCAGTAATGGTTTTATCTAAAACTATTTATTAACGTATAAACTATTATTTTTTGGTTCTCAGAAAAATCATCAGCTTTGGGAAAGATCTCAACTTAAATTATATGAGAAGATAAACCCGAGGAGTAGCATTTCACTATTGGTTATTGAGTAGATCACGAACGGCATTCACGAGATAAATATAGGATGCACCAACATTCACCACGTACTCATTTTCTCCCCATAAAAACGGCCAATCTTCCTTATTTTCAGGAAAATCTGGTTTTAAGATTAAAACTCCTGGTACTACCCCACCGGCGATAAATGAAAAATCTGCACGGTTCATTCCATAAGCTACTTTCTTAGATTTTGTCCCCACTCCAGAAACAAAGGATATATCAGAATCAGGATGCGTTCCGTAAAGATAATTAAGACCTTTAAAAACCTCTTCCTTATCAATAAGATCGGGAAACGCCTTATGTAAATGGTAATTATTAATTGCATAGGATACAATTTGACTATTGCCAGCCCAACCCCTTCTACCAATAGGAACACCATACGGATTTTCTTTCCTATGCTCAGCAATTTCATTCTTATAGTCTTTTACCCTATTTTTTAACTTCTGCTTAAAATCTTCATCCATATAGGTTAAGATCTTCATAACCCGACCTGCATGAAGGTTAAAGTTTTTATCTATAGTAGGCCACATCTCCTTTATGCGAGTGGCGTACATTTCATCTTTTGTAGAAAGTAATAATTCTACGGCGGCTTTTAATTCTTCATCTTCTAAAGTGCCTCCGGTAGTATTTCCGTGATGAAAAAGATCTGGCTCTTTTGAGTGTTCTTCTTTCCATACATTTATAGCGGTGTTTATACACTCTTCAGCTAATTCATCATTATATCCTTTAAGAACACGACTGGCAGCCGCTAATGCAGCAATAGAACCATAATTTAAAGGTGTGCTTTTACTTGTAAAGGCCCATCTGTCATCAAATTTTCCACTTTTGTATCCATCAGTTTCCAGAGGATCCATTTCTTTATCATAAATCAGGTTATCTGTCATAGTTAGACCATCTCCTAAATGGGTATACTGAGAAATATCGGGCACGATAATCCCAGGAATCGCCCTTCCCAAAGTTCGGTGCTGGGCAATTAACCCCAGGGTACCGTGTTCTATTTGCTGAAGAATATCTGGTTTTCCATCTGGGTTATGTAAATCTACATATTTAGCATCGTAATCTACAAGGGTCTGGTCTCGTTGTAAATTAAAATCTTCGTATGCATGAGCAAGATGAGAAACTACATAATATTGGGTTTGAGTTCTAATATCATAATCTCCGGCATCATACCAACCACCAATATTAAGTCCCGGTATGTGTTCGCCCGGTTCATATTCGGTATCTGTTGTGGGACCCTGGGCATAAAGATCAAAATGCTCATGATTAACAGGTGCCTGCAGTGCATCATCCAGGTGGGAAGCGCCATGCCAAACCCTATAAGCTTCGTTTACCAACATATGATCCATCTGCACCGGGAAAAAAACATCATTCGTGGGGTGCCAGGCTTTTTCATACACATCTTCATTAATTTTAAAAGGTGCCGTAGTTTCGTCTTTATAAGAGATAACATATAAGCCTTCTTCTTTTACTTCAGAAAAATCGAAATATAAATACTTATACCTGGTATATTGCCCCCAATTAGATAAGGCAGCTGTATGTTTTTCCACCTTTTCTCCCATTTCATTTAACTTATAAAGCGTGGCCCGGGAAGCAGGAGAATCATTTTTATCTAACTCAATAACCGCAACTTTTTCCTGATTAGGGTGATAGCCAACCTGTGAATGACCAATAACCGGCTTACGCGACCAGCCTGGGGTAGAATTTACATTTAAACGCCATTGTAGAACCTTACCGGTTTTATTTTCAGGAAGTAAACTTCTAACTACAAACCAACCATTCTGGGCTTTATCTCTCCCATCGTGCAACATTAATTTTGCTTCATCTGAAATAATTGTAATTTTTCGTTTAGGATCTCCGGGCGCAACTACCAGGGTCTTTCCTTCAGCAAAAGGTTTCGGTGCCGTATATCCTGAAGTATCTTTATCCATGCTACTGTGCGGGTATAGGGGGAAATTACCTCCTTCACCGTCCATATAATAAGTTTTCTCAGCATAGGCCGAGGGTATAAATTCCAGATTAAACCCGGCCTTTCCCTTTAATTCTTCGGGAATTGGCTCATCTAAGTGTACACTTAAAATCACTTCATCTTCATCTCGTTCTGCCCGTATCATATATTCAAAATCGTAATCGGGATATTTTTCATATGTATCAATACGATTATTTTCCCTGTCCACTTCTCTTCTAACAAAGGTGGGAATCGCATCCCATTGTTCTGGGGTGGCGTTTAACCTCACATCACCATTAGTGACTGTTCTCACTCCATGATGAATTACTTCTATTCCACTTATTTTTGAATCACTAAATAACCCATCATACCAATTACTAAATGCCAAAATGTTTACTCCGGTTTTTTCAAAATACTCTTCTTCATTAAGCGTTAACGGCGAAGTTTGGGCAAAGACACTACCCATCATTAAAAAAAGGCCAAGACAAACGGACTTTACCCCGTACTTTTGAAAGAGATAAGTATTTTTTAAAGAAAGTTTTTGTGTAATATTTTTCATAATTCTTATTGATTTTAAAAGCTTTAATAGGTTATTATTTTAAAAGGGAACCTCTATAAACTGCTTATACCACTTAAATCAATCGGTTGCGTAATGCAGTTAAAAAAATCCCCGGAAAAGCATTTTAAGGGGAAATTTCCTGTTTTTTATAATATAGAATACTGAAAAGCAGTATTATTTCTTAAAAATATACCTTTCTATTCAGCAAAGCAAGAAATCCTAAAACTGAATCTAAATATTTTGGGGTTTTAGATGAAGAAATAAGTTAAAAAAGACGATGTATGCTGAAAAATCGTTTCCGCAGGGAATTCGATTGCAAAAATACAATTAAACAAAAATTCAGGTGGTGCTAATCTTACCAAAAACCTCCAGATTCATTGATTTGCTCCAAAGCTTCTCTGGCTGTGGTTACAGGAAACTTGCATACGTGATCTTTACATACATAAATGGTGGTTTGCCCTTCAATAAATTTACCTTTCAATAACTCTAAATTTCCTTCTTTTTCCCCGCCCATTAACAGGACATTCGGGAGATAATTATGATTGATTTCTTTTTTCACCCTGTGGTGCTCTTTTCCTACTATGGCTACCTCAAATGGAGGTTTTACCAGGAGTGCTTCAACTATAGCCCAATTTGCATAGAAATCTGGATATTCCTTTAAATCCTTTTGTACGTTTAATAACATTTGTTCTGCCAGAGCTTTCTTTTCGCTATCGTAAAAATAATGCCCCAGGATTAAGAGGTTTTTCGCCATTTCTGAATTAGAAGAAGGAATAACATTATCCAGAATTTCCTTTTGCCGTGAAATTAGACCAGAATGATCATCATGGGTGTAGAAGAACATCCCGGAAGTAGAATCGAAGAAATGTTCTTTCGTATAATTTGCAAGATCTTGCGCTTTAAACAACCATTTTTCATCAAATGTAGCCTGGTAAAGATCGATAAATGCAGAAATTACAAAGGCATAATCATCTAAAAAGCCAGGAATGCTGGTTTTTCCGTCTTTATAATTTCTGGTTAAAGCACCATTTTCAGCAATAACATTTTCATTAAGGAAACGGGCATTTTTTAGTGCGGCCTCTAAAAATCGTTTTTCATCAAAAGTCTTATAGGCATTCAGGTAAGCCTTTATCATTAATGCATTCCAGGAAGTAAGTACTTTATCATCAAGAGCAGGTAAGGTTCTCTTTTGCCTTTCATTCAACAATTTTTGTTTCCCTTCAGAAAGTATTTCTTTTAATTCTTTAACAGAAAGCGACTTTTCTTCAGCAAAAGCTTTATCAGATTTTTCCCTGTGTAAGATATTTTTTTCATCTTCCCAATTACCGTTTTCTTCTACATTGTAATAGGCTTTAAAAATGGAAGAATCTCCACCTAAATGTTCATCAATTTCATCGGCGGTCCAAACGTAAAATTTCCCTTCTTCCCCATCGGTATCGGCATCTAGGGAGGAATAGAACGCCCCATTTTTAGCGGTAAGTTCGCGTTCAACAAATTCAAGACTTTCGTAAACTACATCTTTATACAGCGGATTCCTGGTTTTTTGCCAGGCCTGGGAATAAAGCCCAATAAGTTGGGCATTATCGTAAAGCATTTTTTCAAAGTGAGGTGCAAACCAATCTTCATCTGTAGAATACCTGGCAAAACCACCACCAAGCTGATCGTAAATACCTCCAAAAGCCATATTTTCAAGCGTAACATCTACGGCCTCCAAAGCACTGGGGTCGTCGGTTAAATAATTATAGTGAAGAAGAAATTTCCATAAAACCGGCACCGGAAACTTTTGAGTTTCTACTTTCCCCCCTTTTTCAAAATCTATTTTAGATTTTAATTGAGTGTACACCGTTTCAAGTTCATCTAAAGAAAAAGCTTTCTCCTTATCAACAATTGGCATTTGCTCTAAAGATTGAATACCATCGGTTATTTTCTCGGCTTGTTCAAGTATAGCTTCAGGATCTTCTTTATTGAGTTTTACAAAATGCTTAAGAATTTTTAACCAGTCTTCCTTAGGATAATATGTACCGGCATAAAATGGCTTCCCATCTGGCAGTGCTAAAACATTTAACGGCCAACCTCCGCTACCCGTCATGAGCTGTGCAGCATTCATATATAAATTGTCTACATCTGGCCGCTCTTCCCTGTCTACTTTTACCGAAATAAAATTCTCGTTCATAAGTTCGGCCACCTCGGGGTCTTCAAAACTTTCCTCTTCCATTACGTGGCACCAATGGCAGGCAGCATAACCAATGCTAATTACCAGTAATTTATTTTCTTTCTTAGCTTTATTTATAGTTTCCTCGCTCCAGGGATGCCAGTTAACAGGATTATGGGCGTGCTGTAATAAATACGGACTGCTCTCATTCACAAGCATATTGGTAAACTCGTGCTCTTCAGGCTCTTTATCTAATTGATTTTCACTCGAGGAATTATTTTTAGCTTCATCTACACAAGATATGGAAAGAAAAATAGCCAGTAATATACTGGCAAGGGAAGACAATTTCATGTTCTTATTATTAAATCTTTGTAAGATAACTTCCTAATCGAACTTTTCAAATAAAACCTTCAATTTTTCGAAAAACTACGTATAAAAAAGCCCACCAACGCTTAGTAGGCAGGCTCTATTTGTTATTTAGTATATCTTAATTTAGAGTAGCTTCTACCCTACCGCATTTCAGCATCTTATCGCCATAATAAGGATTAAAAATATCTTTTGAATTAGAATACCAATAATCACCTTTTCCTTCAAAAGCCATGGGACAGTATTGCTTATAAATCTCACCCGATTCTAAAGCATCCTGCAACACAGGCTCCATAGCTGCAGTAAGTTTAGAAAAATCTTCCCGTTGTCTATTTACATCCTCACTTTCAGCTATTTGCGTTGCCGCAGAAGCTATTTCTTGGTTTTCACCAGCTTTTTCAGCAAGTTTTGCAGCTTTATCACTGGCAGTTTCAGCATCTGTATTTACAAAAGCATCCTTAATTTCTACATATAAATTATAGATTTCGGCAGTATTTTCATTCTTAAATTCAGCATTTAAGGCTTCTCCTTCATAAGTGTCCATGCTGGCCTGCTCGTCACCCTGGTGCATTTCATTTTGCATAGGCTCTGCCGCTTCATTCTTCTTTTCTTCGGCATCGCGGCAGGAGGTTAGTGATATGGCTCCTGCTACCAGGCTAAGCATCATTAAGTTTCTTAGATTTTTTTTCATAGTTTCTGTTTTTAATTTAATTTGTATTTATTCTTGTTTAACCACTTTAAGGCTTTTGATTCAGCAAACTTATATAAATTTATTTTTCGATTCCTCCTTAATTCTTTTCACTTACTCTTTTCTTATTGCTCAATAACACCCGTTACTTCCCCACAATTCAGCATAGCACTACCGTAATATGGATTCCTTATTTCTTCTGAAAGGCTTAACCAATCGGCGCCTTCATCGTTATTCGCCATAGGACAATGCTGTATGTAAATCTGCTCATTAAATGGTTTTAAACTTTTTGCCATCCTGATCATTTCTGCGGAAAAATCAATAAAACCGGTTCTTAATGCTGAAATATCTTCAGAAGCTTTCATGATAGATAGTTTAGCCTGAAGCTGGGTTTTATAATTTTCAACAGCACCTGCCGCTGAAGTCGGAATAGCCGAAACATCCACAGCCTCAATTTTACTTTCTACTGTCTTCAAGTGTTTTTTTGCAGCTTCAAAATCATCTTCTACCAGGGCATTTTTTAATGCCAAATAAGAATTAAATACCTCCTGAATTTCGTTTTTCCCGGCTGCAGATAATTCTATCTCTTCAATATGGCCTGTACCATTTTCCTGCGGATTCATCATACTGGATTTTCCGGCTAATTGCACTGCCGCATCTACGGTAAAAGTACCATTTACCACAATTTCCTCGCCTTCATTTAAACCTTTTTCCACAACATAAGAATCCCCTAAAGAAGAACCTAAAACCACTTCCCGATGTTTAAATCCGGTGCCATTTTCTACATTTTCCTTCACATATACCACAGAACGTTTCCCCGTCCACAAAACTGCAGATTTTGGAATTACAATTTCTTCGTTTTCGGCACTAAGGTTATTTTCTATAATTCCTGTTGCAAACATTCCTGGTTTAATTCGTCTATTCTCATTATTAATTTCTACCCGGGCAGTAGCCACCCGGGTATTATTATTTAGCAACGGATCTACAAACTTTACCTCACCCTCAAAGGTTTCCCCGGGAATTGATTGTATAGTATATTTTATGGTGCTGCCTTCTTTAATCCAGGACATATTGCTCTCGTAAACATCAAAAAGCACCCAAAGTTTATCAAGATTAGCAATTTTATAAATAGGCATTCCCCGCTCCAGGTAATCACCCTGTTCAGCCATAAGTTCGGTCACTACGCCACCAACATCGGCAATAATTGAAAACCTCTCCATAGCCTCACCTCTACTCAACATTTTATTAATTTGCGCCTCACTAATTTTCCAGTTTCTAAGCTTTTGTTTTGCGGCTTCAAAAAGTTCTGGCTGACTTTCCTTTATCTCGGCTGCCTGTAATAATTCTTCCTGGGCAGTTACTAAATCTGGCGAATAAACGCTGGCCAGAACCTGTCCACGATTCACTTTTTCACCCGTAAAATTCACTTGCAATTGCTCAATTCTCCCAGGAATATGGGTAGATTGCGTGTAAGTGTTACGCTCGTCTACCTCAACTTTTCCATTAAGTCTAATTTCTTTTGAAGTTTCACCTGCTCCAACCAGCATGGTTTCAACATTTGCAAGTTTCAGTGCATTTTCACTCATCACAAACATGTCTGAATCCAGTTCGTTTTCATCTTCTGAAACCGGAATTAGATCCATTCCACAAATTGGGCAATCTCCCGGTTCGTTTTGCCTTATCGAAGGGTGCATAGAACAGGTCCAGGTTTGATCTTCGCTCCTTTCAGAGTGATCGTGCTCTTCAACTTGTTCAGCATCATTCCCTCCACCAAAAAGCAGGTATCCGAGTAAAAGTCCAAGGATAAGAATCCCCGCAGCTTTCCATATATTATTAATTCTTTTCATCGTAATTTTCAGTTTTAGCTGATAAATAATCCATTTTTGCCTGAGCCGTAAATCCGGTTTTCAAGGCTTCTATTTGCTGAGTTTTCAGCATTAAAATATCCTGATTCATTTGAAGCACTTCCTCAAAATCGCCATCGTTATTACTAAAAGCCGAAACCAAAAGCCTATTTGCCTGGTTAGAACTTTCAATTTGCCGTTCATAAAGCTTTAGTAATTTATCGGCTTTATTTAAATCGTAGACCGTTTGCTCAAATTCACTTAGTAACTGGTTCTCTCTCGCTTCTTTATTTTGAATGGCAGCCTCCTGCATTAGTTCGGCTTCTTTTTCTGCGGCTTTATATTTTTTTCTAAAAATTGGTAAACTCACCGAAAACATAGGCATTATTGCGTCCTGCCCGTTCATTGGCGGATTTGCATCTCTTCGTTTTGAAATAATCGAATAATCCACGCCAATCCCGAAATTAGGTAAGCCCGATTTTTGCGCTGTTTCTGCACGACTTTCATATGCCTCCCGCTCCCTATCGAATTTGGCAAGTTCTGGATGCATTTTAAAAGCTTCTTCAGGATTAATTATTTCGTTCTGTATTTCAGGATTAAAAATCAGGGTATCCTGAATTGCAACATCAGCTTGCCTATCTCTATTCAGTAAAAGATTAAACTGCTTTTTTAAACTTTCCAGTTGTTCTTTTTCAAGCTCAATTTCTGTTAAGGCTTCGTCCCGTTTAATATCTACCCGAACCACATTTACCATTTTTGAACTTCCGCTTCTAAACTTACTAAGGGAAAGCTCACGATAGGAATCCAGAATGTCCAGGTTTTCCTCCTTTAGAGCAATAGTTTTCTCAATAGCAAAAAGTTGGGCATATGCTTTTTTTATTTCGAAAAATAAGTCGGCTCGCATTGCCAAATACTCCTGAAATCTTGCTTCTGCCAGGAAATCTGCTGCTTCTTTTTTTGTTTTTAAAGTTCCAAACCAGGGAAACATCTGCATAAGGCTAAACCGGGCTTCCTGGGCGCCCAAACGTGTTTCAACCATTCTGCCAAATGCGCTAACCGTTAGCGTGGGATCTGGTAAAGAAGAAACTTGCGGCGATTGCTGCAATGCAGCTTCAAATTGCGTATAAGCAGATTGTAGCTTAGGATTATTTTCTGCTGCGATTTTGAGATAATCTTCCAACTCCTGCGCAATTCCCACTCCTCCCCAAAGAGAGATAAGAAGCAAGCTTATAAAAATTTTTTTTGTGTCTATTTTCATTATCTAATTCTTATTTCTTTCAGAAATTCTATGACTGAATTGTTGCTGGTTGTTCTCCATTTTCTTCTGTGGAATTGGAAGAAGCATTCTCCCGCCATATGGCCTGTAAAACCGGCACTACGAAAATTGTCATAATCTGGATCAACATCCCACCTACAATTGGAATGGCCATTGGAACCATAATATCAGATCCTTTCCCGGTTGAAGTGAGTACCGGGAAAAGCGCAATGATTGTTACTGCCGTGGTCATCATTGCAGGGCGTACCCGTTTTAAACCGGCTTCCATCACCGCTTCCCGAACTTCTGAAACTGTTTTTGGATTTTTTCTTTCAAAAACCTGGTGAATATAAGTTCCCATCAATACGCCATCATCGGTTGCAATACCAAACAAAGCGATGAATCCAACCCATACTGCTACGCTTAAATTGACCTCCTGCATTTGAAAAAGGCTACGCATATTGGTGCCGAACATATCAAAGTCCATAAACCAGCCCTGCCCGTAAAGCCAGATCATAATAAAGCCGCCGGCAAAGGCCACAAATACTCCTGAAAAATGGATTGTTGAAGCAATAATGCTTTTAAACTGAAAATAGAGCAACAGGAAAATGATAAGCAAACAAATAGGAATTAAGATTGCCAAACGTTTTACAGCCCGTACCTGGTTTTCATAATTTCCGGAGAATTTATAACTAATCCCTTGCGGCACTTGCAGTTCGCCAGCATCAATTTTATCCTGAATATGCTGCTGGGCATCATTCACCACGTTTACTTCGGCAAAACCGTCGCGTTTATCAAAAAGGACATAGCCGGTTAAAAAAGTTTCTTCACTTTTTATCATTTGCGGCCCGCGCTCATACTTAAGTTCAGCAAGCTCTCCTAACGGGATTTGAGCCCCATCCGAAGTCGGTATCAGAATGTTTTTAATACTTTCAGGATCATTCCTTAATTCGCGGGGATATCGCACCCTAACCGGAAAGCGTTCCCTGCCTTCTACCGTAGAAGTGATTTCCATCCCCCCAATCGCAGTTTCAATGGTTTGCTGAACGTCTTCAATACTAAGTCCGTAACGGGCAATCGCATTTCGATCTATATCTATTTCCAGATAAGGTTTTCCAACTACACGATCGGCAAAAACAGCTTCAGATTTTACTGAAGGTACTTCCTTTAGCAATTCCTCCAGTTCCATTCCAAAATCTTGAATAGTCCTCAAATCTGGTCCATAAACTTTAATTCCCATCGGTGCCCGCATCCCGGTTTGCAACATTACCAGACGGGTTTCTATGGGTTGTAATTTTGGCGCCGAAGTAACCCCGGGAAGTTTGGTGCGTTTTGTAATTTCATTCCAAATGTCGTCGGGACTATTAATATGTTCACGCCAGTTTCGGTAGAACCTTCCATCTTCATCTTCAATTAAATTTGAAGCGATTACATCTCGCTGGATAGCTTCAGCATTAGTTAAAGTGTCCCCTGATTTGAGAATAAAACGGTTTTCATCATCAACTTTAAAACGCTGCATCGAGCCGTCTTCAGCATGAATATATTCCGGTTTATAATTAATGATATTTTCAAACATAGAAATTGGCGCGGGATCCAGAGCGGTTTCTGCCCGACCTAATTTACCAACCGCAACCTCAACTTCAGGAATACTGGTTACCGCCATATCCAACTGTTTCAAGGTTTTGGTGGTTTCTTCCATCCCGGCGTGCGGCATGGTAGTTGGCATCAGTAAAAAGCTGCCTTCACTTAACGATGGCATAAATTCCTTGCCCACCCCGGGGAAAGTGTGAGCCATTCCACTCCAAACCTGGGTTGTTCTCACATTCCAACCTACTTTATCAAATCCGCCTGCTACAAATCCAAATAATTTTGGAAAACCAAACCAGATCATCGTCCCAAAAAAGATGGTAATAATAGGGAGCGTTAAAAACTTCCCTTTATTGGTTAAACACCAGTTTAAGATCGGTTCGTAAAACTTCACCACCATCATTAATACCACCAAGGTGATACTTAGTAAAAGAATTACAAAGATATAATTGGCAAAAGCCGATTTCTGAAAGCCAAGCGGCATCCACTCTTCAGCCAGAAAGAATACGGTAACCGCCAGGATTAAACCGGGAATAACCAAATTTGTATATTTTCCAAAAAACTGTGGATTCCTTTCTTCAAGAATTTTTACGATTCCAATTAACGTTAGAGCTAAAGGCAACCAGAAACTAAAAATAATAGCCAGAGCGATTCCTGAAACGATTAAAACGATATTCCAAATTTGCTGGGTCTTCTTTTTATTGATTTTAATGTTGAAAAAGAAATACGAAAGCATTGGCAACACAAAAACCCCGATAAGGAAAGCCGCAACCAAGGCAAAGGTTTTGGTAAAAGCCAGGGGACGGAATAATTTTCCTTCAGCATTTTCCATAAAGAACACCGGGATAAAACTCACGATTGTGGTGGCCAGTGCTGTTGTTACCGCTGGAGCTACTTCAGCGGTAGCTTTGTAGATTACTCCGGCGAGTTTATTTCCGCGGAGATCTTTATTTTCGGGCATTTCCAGCCAGCGAATGGTATTTTCAACAAAAACAATCCCAACATCTACCATCACTCCAATGGCTATGGCAATCCCGGAAAGGGCTACCACATTGGCATCTACCCCTAAATAGCGCATCGCGATAAAAGTCATAAGCACCGCAACCGGCAATAAACTGGAAATTAAAATGGAAGCCCGTAGGTTTAAAACGAGTACAATAATTACGATAATGCTAATTAGTACCTCGTGGGAAAGTGCTCGCTCCAGGGTGTTTATAGTTTCATTAATAAGTTGTGTTCTATCGTAAAAAGGGACGATAGTTAACTGACTTTCGGTACCATCAGAAAGCGTTTTAGATGGTAATCCGGTAGATATTTCCTGGATTTTATCTTTCGTGTTTTGAATTACCGCCAGCGGATTTGAGCCATAGCGCGCTACAACCACACCGCCAACAACTTCAGCTCCTCCCTTATCTAAAACTCCGCGGCGTTCGGCAGGGCCCAAACTTACCCGGCCAAGGTCTTTAATAAGTACCGGGGTGTTATCATTTTCGGCAACCACGGTATTTTCAATATCTTCAATAGATTCAATATAACCGAGACCACGAACCAGGTATTCCACCTTGTTTACCTCTAAAGTTTTCGCCCCGGCATCGCGGTTAGAATTCTTTACCGCCATCATTACCTGGTTGATGCCAATACCGTAGGCTTTAAGCGCATCGGGGTTTACATCAATTTGATATTCCTGTACAAAACCACCAATAGAAGCTACTTCTGAAACTCCTTTTGCGCCGCTTAGTCCAAGTTTCACATAATAATCCTGAACTTTACGCAATTCGTGAAGGTCCCAGCCACCGGTTACATTTCCGTCTTTATCCCGACCTTCTAAAGTGTACCAAAAAACCTGGCCTAAACCTGTAGCATCAGGACCCAATGTTGGTTGAACATCATCGGGTAATAAACCTGCAGGAAGAGAATTCAACTTTTCTAACACCCGGCTTCTTGACCAGTAAAACTCTACATCTTCTTCAAAAATGATATAAATACTGGAAAAACCAAACATGGAAGAACTACGAATAGATTTCACTCCCGGAATTCCCAAAAGTGAACTGGTAAGCGGATAAGTAATTTGATCTTCTATATCCTGGGGAGAACGCCCGGGCCAATCGGTAAAAACAATTTGCTGATTTTCTCCAATATCTGGAATGGCATCTACAGGAACTGGATCACTTGGCAAGAACCCGGTGTCCCAATTAAAAGGCGCAGTTACCAATCCCCAGCCGATTAGAAATACTAACAGCAGGACAGAAACCAGTCGGTTATAAAGAAAATATTTTATAATCTTATTAAACATGAATGTTGATATACATTAATAAAACAACTAAGCGCTATAAACAAATGAGAAATAGCTCAAAATGAAACTGTAAACGTCATTATGATACCGATGTTTATCGGGAGAAGTAATCTGCTGATATTAACAGATCGCGTCGTGCTTCGCAATGACGATTTTATCATTTTGAAACAGGATGACATTTACAAAAATGTATATCAAATAAGGAAAACCTGGTCTTCGAGATGTATGTCTTTGACCAGAAGTGGTGGAGAATAATCTTTAAAAGGAATATTTTCTTTTGAAAAATCTTCAAAAATAAAAATGTAGGAATAAGCAAAGCCTGTGAGGAAAAGCTGTTGATTTAGATCTAGCGAATCAAACTGGTGTTTTAACTCGTCCTGGCCTTCTACCGCAACTTTTTCATTGGTACAGCAGGAATCTTCAGTTGAAGTTTCCATTTCCATCCCGCAGGTTTTGGCTTCAGAAAAAATTGCTTTATCTACTAAAAAGCTTCCGCAGAAATGTTTATCAACCGTAAAAGAAAAGGTTGAAAACAGCACTAAAAATGCCATTGCTATAGAAATGCTATGTTGAAAAGCTTTTTTCATCAGCTACAAAAATAGGTAAAATTTTGAAATAAAGTCTTTCCAGATTTTTGGGAATAACTTTCAATATTATAGGTTTTCCCGTTTTTTTAATCTGTAATAATAAAAAGCAGGCAATAAAATAAGGATAAATACTGGGTGAATTAAAAATCGGCGTACATAAAATAAACCCATTACATTTTCTAAATTCAAATTAAAATAAAGTACACTGAATGTTGCCAGACCAATTCCAAAAAGTAAGATAAAAAGCAAGGCGGCAAATTTCACAATATTTTTATCGCGAAAACTAACAAAAAGGATTACCAGGGAAATAGCAGTATTTAGCCAGTAGCGTAAACTAAGGTTAAGCAATAATTTAGGGAAATTAATTTCGGGTACTTCCATTGCTAAATAACCGCCATAACGGTAAAAATCTATTAGCGGATCGTAAAATAACTGATGCTCAAAAAACCTCACCAAAATCAGCAAAATAACTAAAACCCCAATGCCTGATAGCCTTAAAAATTGTTTCATAATTTCTGTTTTTGGCTATAAATACGCACCCAGATAACCCACAGTAAAAATACGGTGCCGTAGATAATTAATGGGAATATAATGCTGTGTAGAAATTCGGTATGTTGCGGATACTCGTAAATTCCCACAGCGAGAATACCAATTCTAATAATATTCATTGCATAAATTATTACACTACCCGCTAAAAGATAAAGTAGTGTGAGTTTCAATCGGCCAAAAAAGGAAAGTACAAAAGCGATAAATAAAATAATGATACTAACTGCATTGCAGCCTTCCACGATTCTGGCCAAATAGACCTCATTAACAATAAGCTTCATTGAAAGTTCTGACTGGTGCGGTAAAATTTGCGCGTTATAACCAAAACTACTAATTAAGATTTCACTTTGTTTTGCCACAAGATGAGTAATGTAATCTGGAAAATAAATAGGCGACCTAAAGAATTCTAAATAAAGATTATAAATAAGGGTGAGCACCAGGTAACTTCCCAAAAACATAAAAATGAAACGAAGAACCGATTTATATTTAATAAATAACCTGATCAATTTTAGAGAGTGTTTTTAACAAATTTATATAAATAAGAGCCTGTGCTTGCTATAATTTTTGAATACTTTTGCACCAAAATATCAACTATGCCATTTCAGAAATTAAAACCAGAAATTAAAACTATTCTTGAAAACGATAATCTATCGGTAGACCACCGATTATCGCAGGTTTGTGAGGTTTTAAAAGAAAATATCCCATATTATGATTGGGTAGGTTTTTATTTTAAAAATGGCGATAAAGACGAATTGAAATTGCGTTCTTTCGCAGGCGAACCTACAGACCATACTATTATTCCTTTTGGAAAAGGGATTTGCGGGCAGGTAGCGGTTTCTAATGAAAACTTTGTAGTGCCAGATGTAAAAGCACAAACTAATTATATAGCCTGTAGCATTAACGTGAAAGCTGAAATTGTTGTCCCGCTTTTCTTAAACGGCGAGAACATTGGCCAGATTGATATAGATTCTCACACTCCAGATCCATTTTCTAAGGAAGATGAAGAATTTTTGGAATGGGTTAATGAGAAAGTGGCTGAAGTTTTAAGTTAAAACTTAAAGCAGTAATTGTTGTAAACAATCAAAAGTTTTTTGCTCTTTTATTTTAATTAAAATCGCCCCACTTTCACCGCGCACGCCATATAGAACGTTCTCGGGCTGATCATAATATATTTCCAAAGCAGAAACCTTTTTGGTTGTAAGAAATTCTTGCAGATTTTCTGCTGTTTTTCCTTTTATGGAGCTAAGATAAATTACTTCTTCGTTATTGACGAATTGATATATAGGCCGGTGACGAGAATGTAAGTCTTTACCTGGTTTTTCAGCTTTTGTTTTAGCTTCTATTTCTTTTCGCCTTTCGGAAGAAAGGCCTGTGAAGCATATAAAATGCGAGGATGAGTTTACGGCTGTATCTGCCATTATTCGCTTTTGCAAGGAATTTAATTGTTGTTTGAGTTTTTCTTCAGCTTTAAGACTTTCTATCCATTCCTTATTTTCTTCAGCAGTAAGAATCAAACCGTCTTGGGCAACGGCAACTGATGCGGTAAAAAGACAGATTAAAACATAGAATACTTTAAATTTTAATTTCATTTCTTGAATTTTACATTCCTGTTCTAATAGCTTCTACCGGATCTAATTTTGAAGCCGAAATTGCCGGAATTATTCCCGAAATTAACCCGATTACTGCTGAGACTGCAAAGCCAACAAACATATTCCAGGAAGAAAGCACAAACTCAAAGTCGCCGGTAAATTGCGAAGCCGCGATAGAAACCAACCAAACCAATCCCAATCCTACCAGACCGCCAATAACAGCCAGGATTACCGCTTCAAATAAAAATTGAAAGAGAATAAATTTATTTTTGGCTCCCAAAGATTTCTGAATTCCAATTAAATTGGTTCGCTCTTTTACGCTTACAAACATAATATTGGCTATTCCAAAACCGCCCACGAGTAATGAAAATCCGCTAATTATTAATCCTATAAAATTCAGCTGACCGGTAATATTATCTATTAAATCGGCAAAACCCTGAAGTTGATTTATAAAAAAGTTATTGATATCGCCAGGTTTTATTCCGCGGTAATTTCTAAGCTGTTGTTCTAAGACTGCCATATATTCGGCATTATCAACATCATCTTCTGGCTTTAAAATTAATTGCGGGAAAACACCCTTATTATTATCTCCATAAACTCTTCTCACAATATTTGCAGGAACGAACACCTGGCCATCCCTGGAGCCACCAAATAAGCTAGCTCCTTGCTTTTTAAGCACACCAATAACGGTAAGCTTTCTGCCATATAAACGCACTTCCTTACCAAGAGGATTAAGTCCACCAAAAAGATTATTTGCTATTTCGTGCCCTAACACAATTACCGGAGAACCACTTACTGACTCAGATTCGTTAAAAAACCTACCTTCTTCCAGTTCCAGGGCTTCAATATCGTAATATTCGTGGGTAATAGCGCCAACTCCAACACCGGTACTGGTAACATCCTGATATTTTATAGATTCATCGGGAACGCCAATTGTAAAACTTATAGATTCGGTATTGGGAAGATTTCGTTTCAGGTATTGATATTCATCGTAAGAAACATCTGGAAACTGCTGGCGTTTCCATTGCGGCACATCGGTGGGGCCAAAAGAAAAACGCATTACCACAATGGTGCTGTTATCTAAAGCGCTTAAACTTCCTTTAATTTCACGTTCTAAAGAATCTACTGCAGCAAGAACGCCTATAATGGAAAAAATTCCAATAGTAACCCCCAGCAAAGAAAGAAATGTTCTTAGCTTATTATTTTTTAGCGCGTTTATCGCAAAATTAAAACTTTCCCTAAGTACGCGTAGATATATCAGCATAATAAATAAAGCTCGGGGACAGAACCACGGAGCATTAAATTGTAAATTAAAACATTCTGCCAGCCGGGCACATATAAATACCAGGATATCGAGTAAATAAAGCCCGGATTTTTATGTGCTTAGTGGTATGACGCCCGGGTTTAAATTTCGTTACAAAATTTCTGGATAAATAAAGTAAATGCCTTTTATGTTTTTGGGTTAAATACTTACTTTTGCCACTTTAACAAACACAACACAATGAGCGACTTAAAAAAAGCAAAATCTGCTTTAATATCTGTATTCAGCAAAGAAGGCCTGGAACCTATTGTAAAAAAACTTAACAACCTGGGAATCACCATTTACTCTACTGGTGGCACCGAAAAATTTATAAAAGATCTTGGAATTGAAGTTGTACCTGTAGAAGATGTAACTTCTTATCCTTCAATTTTAGGCGGAAGGGTAAAAACGCTCCACCCAAAAGTTTTTGGAGGAATTTTGAACAGGCAGGATAATGAAGGTGACGTAAAAGAACTTGCAGAATACGAAATTCCGCAGATAGACATTGTGATTGTAGACCTTTATCCATTTGAAAAAACCGTTGCTTCGGGAGCTTCAGAACAGGATATTATTGAAAAAATAGATATTGGCGGCATTTCGCTTATTCGCGCCGCTGCAAAGAACTTTAAAGATGTGCTTTGTGTTTCTTCGGTAGAAGATTATAAGGATTTTGAAAATTTACTGGACGAAAAAAATGGAGATACCAGCCTTGCAGATCGTAAACTTTTTGCCGGAAAAGCTTTTAATATTTCCTCACACTATGATACGGCAATCTTCAACTATTTTAATGCTGAAGGCGAAGTAAAAGCTTATAAAACAAGTATCCAAACCGGAAAAGAATTACGCTATGGTGAAAACCCACATCAGCAGGGAACTTTTTACGGAGATTTTGATGCGATGTTTGAAAAACTGCACGGAAAAGAACTCTCTTACAACAACTTATTAGATGTTGATGCTGCGGTAAACCTCATCAACGAATTTAAAGGCGAAGCACCAACTTTTGCGATTTTAAAGCACAATAATGCTTGTGGTCTAGCTCAACGCGACACGGTTCACCAGGCTTATGTAGATGCGTTGGCGGGTGATCCTGTTTCTGCTTTTGGAGGAGTTTTAATTAGCAATGTTGAAATTGATAAAACTACAGCTGAAGAAATTCATAAATTATTCTGTGAAGTGGTTATCGCCCCTTCTTTCTCTAAGGAGGCCGAAGAAATTCTGAAAGGAAAAAAGAACAGGATTTTATTGACTCAGAAAGAAACTGAACTTCCGCAGAAACAGGTTAGAACTTGTTTGAACGGTGTTTTGGTACAGGATAAAGACAACAAAACTGATGCGCTTGAAGATTTAAAAGAGGCTACAAACAATAAACCAACAGATGCCGAGTTATCTGACTTGTTGTTTGCTTCAAAAATTTGCAAGCATACAAAATCGAATACCATCGTTTTAGCAAAAAACAAACAATTATGCGCCAGCGGCACCGGGCAAACTTCTCGTGTGGATGCTTTAACACACAGCATAGAGAAAGCGAGATCTTTTAAATTCGATTTAAAGGGAGCGGTTATGGCTAGCGACGCGTTTTTCCCGTTTCCAGATTGTGTAGAGATTGCAGGTAACGCAGGAATTTCAGCAGTAATCCAGCCCGGGGGATCTATAAAAGATCAGTTAAGTATAGATTATTGCAACGAAAATAATATAGCTATGGTGATGACGGGAACACGCCATTTTAAACATTAATTTTATTACATTTACCAAACCTCAATACCAAACAAAGCATGGGATTTTTTGACTTTCTCATTGAAGAAATAGCGATAGATTTAGGAACTGCCAACACCCTTATTATTCATAATGATAAAGTGGTGGTAGACAGCCCCTCTATTGTTGCACGAGACCGTACTACGGGAAAAATAACCGCAGTAGGGAAAGAAGCTGCAATGATGCAGGGAAAAACCCATGAAAACATAAAAACCATTCGCCCATTAAAAGATGGGGTAATTGCAGATTTTGATGCCAGTGAGAAAATGCTCACTATGTTCATTAAAGAAATTCCGGCGCTTAAAAAGAAAATGTTCACACCGGCCCTTAGAATGGTGATTTGTATTCCATCTGGAATTACAGAAGTTGAAATGCGTGCGGTAAAAGAAAGTGCAGAGCGTGTGAATGGGAAAGAGGTTTACCTTATTCACGAGCCTATGGCTGCTGCCATTGGTATTGGCGTAGATATTATGCAGCCTAAAGGAAATATGATCGTAGATATAGGTGGTGGTACTACTGAAATCGCGGTAATTGCCCTTGGTGGAATTGTTTGTGATAAATCGGTTAAAATTGCCGGTGATGTATTTACTAATGATATTGTTTATTATATGCGTACGCAGCACAACTTATATGTTGGAGAGCGTACTGCTGAAAAAATAAAAATACAGATTGGTGCAGCGACTGAAGATTTAGAAGTTCCGCCAGAAGAAATGAGCGTGCAGGGACGTGACCTTTTAACAGGAAAACCCAAGCAGGTAAACATTTCTTATCGTGAAATTGCCAAAGCCTTAGATAAGTCTATTTTAAGGATTGAAGACGCGGTAATGGAAACCTTATCTCAAACCCCTCCAGAGCTTGCAGCCGATATTTACAATACCGGTATTTATCTTGCCGGTGGTGGATCTATGCTTAGAGGATTGGATAAAAGGCTATCTCAAAAAACCGATCTTCCGGTTTATATCGCCGAAGATCCATTAAGAGCCGTAGTAAGAGGAACCGGAATATGCTTAAAGACCCTTAATCGTTATAAGGGAATTTTGATAAAGTAGGAGAAGTAGTTTTATGCAGCAAATTTTTAATTTTCTTATTCGGAATAAGAATAATATCCTATTCCTGTTTCTGCTTGCATTAGCTGTATTCTTTACCATTCAAACCCATTCTTTTCATAAAAGTAGTTTTATAAGCTCGGCAAACGTACTTACCGGCGGCATCTATTCCTGGGCCAACGATTTTGACAAGTACATGCATTTAGACGAGTACAACGAGCGCTTAATGGAAGAAAATAAGCAGCTGCGTAACGTATTGACCAATTTAAACGATACCATTTCGGTAGAAAATTATACCGATACCACCAGTTTTGATGGCACGTACTATTTTAGAACCGCGAGGGTTATTAATAACAACTATGCCAAACCCAACAATTTTCTAACCTTAAACCAGGGAAAAGAAGCCGGTATAAAATCTGAGTTCGGGGTTATAACAAGTAAGGGAGTAATTGGAATTGTAGACCGTGTGAACAGCAGATTCTCGCGAGTAATTTCCATATTAAATTCAGATTCTCAAATTAACGCACAGTTAAATAAAACCAATCATTTTGGGAGTTTAATCTGGGATGGTAAAAATCCTAATATCGTTCAGCTGGTAGATGTGCCACGACAGGCACCCGTAAAAGAAGGAGATACCATAGTCACTGGGGGAAAATCTTTAATTTTTCCTGAAGGGATTCCTATTGGTAGTGTAGAAAATTTTAAACTGGACCAAAGCCAGAGTTATTACAATATTAATGTTAGGCTTTTTAATGATATGACCAACATTGGTTATGTATATGTAATTGAAAACCTGGACCGGGAAGAAATACTGGAATTAGAGAAGGAAGATGAACAATAGTATTTTAAAAAATATAATCAGGTTTGTAGGATTAGTATTTATACAGGTACTAATACTTAACAATATTAATTTCCTGGGCTATATAAATCCTTACCTTTATGTATTATTTATTTTACTTTATCCATTTAATGCAAATCAGAGTTTATTTTTAATACTGTCTTTTTTATTAGGCTTTAGTATAGATCTTTTTGAAGACAGCGGCGGCGTTCATGCGGCAGCTTGTGTGGTTATTGCTTTTATTAGGCCAAATTTGCTTCGATTTTCTTTTGGAATAAGCTATGATCATCAAAATTTAAGGCTTTCCACAACACCTTTTGGAGCCAGATTAAGCTATATTTTTATCAGTATTATAATTCATCATTTTATCTTGTTTTTCTTGGAAATGTTCAGCTTTAGTCATATAATAATAGTCCTCAAAAAAACGTTATTTTCAGGGATCTTCAGTGTTATTACTATTATGCTAAGCCTTATTGTTTTCAGTAAAAAATATAGATGAGAAAATTACTTCTTTACATTATTATTCTTACCACCGGCATTATTTTTCTTGCCCGGTTGTTCTATTTGCAAATAATGGACGATTCTTTTGCGGTAAGATCTCAGGATAATGCTATTGAAGTGGTGTACGATTATCCGCAGCGAGGTTATATTTCAGACCGAAATGGGAAGTTGATGGTTTCTAACCAACCATCTTACGATGTGATGGCCATTCCACGCAATCTTAAACCTTTTGATACTACTGAATTCTGCGAAATTCTAAGTATAGATCCAAAGGAATTAGGGCGCCGTTTAGATAAGGCCAAAATCTACTCTCCTATTCTTCCGTCAGTAATTATTCCGCAATTAACAAAATCGGAATACGCTTATTTACAGGAAAAAATGCGAAAATATGAAGGTTTTTATATTCAAAAACGTTCGTTAAGAGATTACCAGGTAGATCATAGTGCCAATGTTTTAGGCTATATCGCGCAGGTGAATCAGAAAAAAGTTAATGAAGATCCGTATTATATTTCTGGTGACCTTATTGGAAGAAGCGGCGTAGAAAAAGTTTACGAAGAATTACTGCGTGGGGAAAAGGGTGTAAAATACATTCAAAAAGATAGGTTTAACAGGGACATTGGCCCTTATAAAGACGGTATTTACGATACGCTTCCCACTAAAGGAAAAGATATACATATCACTTTAGATGCCGAATTACAGGCGTATGGCGAAAAACTAATGGAAAACAAACGAGGTGGAATTGTAGCTATAGAGCCGGCAAGTGGCGAAATTCTTTCCCTGGTAACTGCGCCTAATTACGACCCTGCTTTATTAGTTGGCCGAAAAAGATCTCCAAATTACACCAGGCTATATTATGATTCTATTGCACAACCACTTTATGATCGCGGACTTTTGGCAGAATACCCTCCCGGATCTCCTTTTAAAGCTTTAACCGGTTTAATTGGGCTGCAGGAAGGGGTAATAGATACCGAAGACATGTTTTCATGCAACAACGGTTATAATTACGGAGCCAGGCGTCCTTTGGGTTGCCATGCTCATCCCAGCCCCCTGGATCTAGTGCCGGGTATCGCAAACTCCTGTAATTCTTATTTCGCACAGGTTTATAGAAAAACAATAGAAAAATTTCCCACCCCACAAGAAGGGATTGATACCTGGAATGCACATTTAAAAAGTTTTGGCCTTGGTCAGTTTATGGGAAATGATCTTAGTACAGGGAGACCGGGTAAAATTCCTGATGCCGATTATTATAACCGAATTTATAATTACCCAACATACAAATGGTATTCTACGGCAACAATATCTAATGCCATTGGCCAGGGAGAAGTTTTAATGACGCCCATTCAACTCGCAAATATGACGGCTACTATTGCAAACCGTGGATGGTACTACACTCCCCATATTTTAAAAGCTGTAGAAGGTGATCCTATAAAAGAAGAGAAATTTACAGTAAAAAACATCACAACGGTAGACTCCAAACATTTCGACCCTGTAGTTGAAGGTATGCACCAGGTTTACAAAAATGGTACTGCTAGAAGTCTGCAAATCCCCGGAATTGAAATCGCTGGTAAAACAGGTACCGCAGAAAACTTTACAAAAATTGATGGGAAACGCACCCAACTTACAGACCACTCTATTTTTGTAGCTTTTGCACCGGTAGACAATCCAAAGATAGCTATTGCAGTATTTGTGGAAAACGGATATTGGGGAAGCCGTTATGCCGGAAGAATTGCTAGCTTAATGGTTGAAAAATATATTAAAAAAGAAATTACCAGAACAGATATGGAAGACTGGATTTTAAGCCACAGTCTTGAAGAAGAGTACGCAAAACCATTAAGTGGAGAACCTTTTATAATAAATAGGTAAATGAGTAAAAGCGTAGCAGGATTTGATTGGATTACTATATTAATTTACCTTTTATTAGTAGGCTTTGGATGGGCCAATATTTACTCGGCGTCTCTGGGCTCCGGCAGCCCTATTGATTTTTTTAATATGGACGCTCCTTATAGCAGGCAGGCCCTGTTTATAGCATTAAGCATCTTCCTTATTATTCTAATCCTTTCAATTGAAGCAAAATTTTACCAGCGGTTTTCTAGTGTAATTTATGCCACAAGCCTTTTAAGCTTAGCAGGATTATTTGTTTTTGGAAGCACCATTGCCGGGCAGACTGCATGGTACCAAATTGGCTCAGTTAGTATTCAACCTGCAGAATTTGCAAAAGCAGCCACCGCTTTGGCCGTAGCAAAATATCTAAGTGGTATACAAACAAATATTAAAGATTTTAAGCATCAATTACGAGTATTTTTAATTATTGCCCTGCCAATGATCTTAGTGCTCTTACAGCCCGATGCAGGTAGTGCAATGGTCTATTTTTCATTTGCATTTGCACTGTACAGGGAGGGACTGCATTTTGCTTATTTGTTACTCGGGTTTTTCGCTGCTATTCTTTTTGTAGCCACACTGGCATTCGGCCCCTTGTGGGTAATTGGCGGAATATTACTAATTGCAATACTGGTTTATCTTAAAAACCGAAAAAGAAGACCTAACATTTTAAAATATTTATTTTTTGCAGCGGTTGCAGTTGGATTTTCGCTTTCAGTAAATTATGTATTTGAGAATGTTTTTAAACAGCATCACCGGGATAGATTTAATATTGTATTAGGCAAAGAAGTAGATTCTCGTGGTATTGGTTATAATACTAACCAAAGTGAAATTGCAATAGGCAGCGGCGGATTATTCGGAAAAGGCTGGACAGAAGGAACTCAAACCAAAGGTCATTTTGTGCCTGAACAACATACCGATTATATTTTTAGCACGGTAGGTGAAGAATGGGGCTTTTTAGGAAGCACGTTTATTCTTGCCCTGTTTATACTGCTTATGTTGCGTCTACTTTATATGGCAGAGCGGCAGCGTTCAACTTTTAACCGGGTTTACGGTTATGGGGTAATAGGAATAATCTTTATGCACTTCCTTGTAAATATTGGCATGGTTATAGGCATTTTTCCTACAGTTGGAATTCCCTTACCATTTTTAAGTTATGGAGGTTCAGGACTTTGGGCATTTACAATTCTCCTATTTATTTTTGTCAAACTGGATTCAGACAGGATGTCTTTCTAATTACATCGCTCTGCTAACAATAAAGCAGCGGCAACTGCCAGAATGATTAGCGGATAAATATATTTTCTTTTCAGCATACAGCAAATTTAAACTTTTTGGTAATAAAGCTTACTCAGATTTCTTCAGTTAATTAATTATCACATAAAAAAAGCGCCTCATTGCTGAAGCGCTTTTACCTTTTTAGAAGAAAACTAGTCTCTTACTTTCGCTAATTTATCTTCTCTAATATTATTTTTTCGCATATCAGATAGTACGTGAATTGCTTCTTCAACGTAAACATCCCTACTTAAATTCTTATGCCAACGATCTCTCTTTTCTTTTAGAATAGTATCGTTTTCAAACATCTTTTCTTCATAGGGTAAAGAAGTAAATGTCAGATTGGTTTTATAATCATTTATAGAATCAAAGCTTTTTGCCATTTCCTGATTTCTTTCAGCGGTTGCCGCGTATTCTTCAAAATTAAGGGAATGTGCACTATTTTCACTTTGGTCTTTAATCCATTTAGCATGTTGTTCAATACGCTTTAACTGCTCATTAGCGTTCATTCGGTCTTTACTGTTTGCAATAGTTTTTTCAAAATCTACATAACCATCCCAAACTTCATATTTAGCAGGATCTATTTTATCCCACGGTAATGGATTATCCTGGTCTTTCTCGCCAATATCTACAAAACTATAACGATCTGGCACCACCACATCACTTTTCACCCCTTCTAACTGGGTAGAACCACCATTAACTCTATAAAACTTTTGAGTAGTAAGTTTAAGTGCACCAACATCTCCAAATTCATTACTTCTTAACCAACGGTTAAGATCTATCACATTTTGTACGGTTCCCTTACCATAGGTTTGTTTACTTCCTATAATAATTGCACGCTTATAGTCTTGCATTGCAGCCGCCAGAATTTCTGAAGCCGAAGCTGAAAGTTCGTTTACAAGAATAACTAAAGGACCATCCCACAGTACAGACGGATCTTCATCTGAAAGTACATCTTTTCTCTGTCCGTTAGATTTAACCTGAACAATTGGCCCTTCTTCAATAAAAAGTCCGGCAATATCTACTACTGTTTTTAAAGAGCCTCCACCGTTATTTCTAAGGTCCAGCACAAGGCCGTCCATATTTTTTTCTTTTAAACGAATGATATCCTTTTTGATATCTGAAGCAGCATTTCGCTCTTCATAATCTTCCATATTAAAGTAGAATTTCGGCAAATTTATTATCCCAAAATTCTTCCCTTCCTGCTCAACCATAGCAGTTTTAGCATAGGTTTCTTCAATTTCAACAATGTCACGCGTTAAAGTGATTTCTTCAATATTACCCATTAACTTTTTACGAACTGTTAGGGTAACTTTAGAATCTTTTGGGCCTTTAATCAGATCCACCGCATCTTCCAGGCGCATTCCTACAATACTCACAGGGTCTTCTTCATCTTCCTGCTGTACTTTTAATATCTCATCTCCTTCAGAAAGTTCTTCACTTCTCCAGGCAGGACCACCAGATATAACTTCGGTTACGGTAATATTGTCGCTTTTCTTTTGAAGACGGGCGCCAATTCCTTCCAGTTTTCCAGACATTGCAATATCAAACCTGTCCTTATCCTGTGGTGCGAAATATAGTGTATGAGGATCAAAAGATTCTACAATAGCATTTAAATAAACTGAAAAGTAATCTTTACGCTCCAAATCATCTGTGAAATCGTAATATTCGTCTAAAGAACTTAAAGTCACCTCCCTGGCTTCTTTTTCAAGTTCTTCTTTAGATTTCATTTCATATTCAGAGTCTTCTTCTTTTTTCATTTCCTCTTCCTCAACTTTATCGTGATAAGTGATAAGAGTAGAAAATTTAAGTTGTTTTCTCCAACGCTCCTTTAGTTCTTTTTTTGAAGATACATACTCAGCTTCAGAAAAGTCTGTATTTATATCTTCAGCTTCAGAAAAATCGAAAGGTTTTTCAAGGATTTCTTTGTAGATTTTTCGTGCCTCTTCAGACCGTTTTTGAAGTCTATTATAAGTAAGATCAAAAAAGCCAATTTCCTTTTTCTTAATCTGGTCGTCTATTTTATCCCTGTATTCATTAAACTCTTCAACATCACTGGCATAGAAGAAGCGCTTAGAACCATCCAGGCCACCAAGGTACTTATCGTAAACCCCTTCAGAAAATTCATCATTAATCTCTCTTGCATCATAGTGCCCTTCATTAAGCACATAGGTAATAAGATCTATAAGAAGTTTGTCTTTATTAGGATCGTCGAATTTTTTAGTAGTAAAACTACAGGAAGTAGCAGCCATTAAAAGCACTACCACCAGGATTTTAAAATTCTTTTTCATAAATAACATAAATTTCATCATTAACAGCTCCCCAAAATACATTAAAAATTGTGCCAATAAAGCTAACAGGTAATAATAATTTGTTAAACTACTAAGATAAGGTTTCTTCTTGAAATTACTATTTTAGCTCCTATAAAAAATAGGCTATGACAAAGAAAAAACCATTAATACTGGTTACTAATGACGATGGTATTACCGCTCCCGGAATAAGGACTTTAATTGAGGTAATGAAAGAACTGGGTGATGTAGTAGTAGTGGCACCAGATAGCCCACAAAGCGGAATGGGACACGCTATAACCATTAGCGATACTTTATTTTGCGAACAGGTTACTATTAAGGAAAATTATAAGCATAAAGAATACAGCTGCTCGGGCACTCCCGCAGACTGTGTGAAAATTGCTACACAGGAAATCTTGCACAGGAAACCAGATCTTTGTGTAAGCGGAATTAACCATGGTTCAAATTCTTCTATAAACGTAATTTATTCGGGGACTATGAGTGCTGCTGTAGAAGCTGGTGTAGAAGGAATTCCCGCTATTGGATTTTCATTATTAGATTACTCGTTAAATGCCGATTTTGAACCTGCCAGGAAATATGTAAAAGCCATTACCAGAAATGTTATTAAAAACGGACTTCCAAAAGGGGTAGTTTTAAATGTAAATATTCCAAAACTTCCCGCTTCAGAAATTAAAGGAATGAAAGTTTGCCGGCAGGCCAACGCACAATGGGAAGAAGAATTTGATAAAAGAACCAATCCGCAGGGACGTGAATATTACTGGCTTACGGGGAAATTTGTGAATAAAGATAAAGGCGAAGACACCGATGAATGGGCGCTTGAAAAAGGGTATGTATCGGTAGTTCCCGTACAATTTGATCTCACGGCCCATCACTTTTTAGACGATTTAAATAATTGGGAACTTAATGATTAAGCAAAATATTTTTATAGGATTCTTAACCGGAATTTCTGCCAATATTGGTGGCATTTTTCTTTATATCCTACTTTTTTCAGAAATGGGAATAGACGAAACGCTAGACGATGCAATTGCTGAAGGTTATATTGGCAAGCTCATTGCTCTGGGAGCTATTTTAAATTTTCTACCCTTTTTCGTCTTCCTTAGAAAAAAACAAATCTATCACGCAAGAGGTGTACTTTTGGCTAGTATTATAGCAGCAATTACCATTTTCATTACAAAAATAGTTTAAATGAAATCAGCTGCTACTGAACCCGAAAATTGGTAATAATTATAAGTTTGTGTTCAATGCCAAAACTGGGATAAATTTTATAAATATGAAATATTACATAATAGCAGGAGAAGCTTCTGGAGATCTTCACGCTTCTAATCTAATGCGCGCTTTAAAACAAACCGATCCCGAAGCTGAATTTAGGTTTTGGGGTGGTGATCTTATGCAGGCGCAGGGAGGTGAACTGGTAAAACATTACCGGGAACTTGCTTTTATGGGTTTTGCCGAAGTACTTTTTAACTTAAAAACCATTTTAAGTAATATTTCGTTTTGCAAAAAAGATATTAGCGCTTTTAATCCAGACGCCATTATTTTTATAGATTATCCCGGCTTCAATTTAAGAATTGCTAAATGGGCAAAAAAGGAGGGTTACCAGACACATTTCTACATTTCTCCGCAAATTTGGGCCTGGAAAGAAAACCGAATTCAGGCAATAAAGCGCGATATAGATTATATGTACGTAATCCTGCCTTTTGAAAAAGAATTTTATGAAGAAAAACATAATTTCCCCGTTCATTTTGTAGGCCACCCGCTTATTGATGCCATTGGCCAAAAAGATCTTCCCGATGTGAAGGCAGTAAAAGAAGAATATCAATTAGACGATAGGCCAATAATTGCAGTATTACCCGGAAGCCGAAAACAGGAAATTTCAAAAATGCTGGAGGTTATGTTAAGTATTACCCCAGATTTTCCCCAATATCAATTTGTAATTGCCGGTGCTCCCAGCCAGGATGCAGAGTTCTACGCTCCCTTTATTAAGCAAAAAAATATAAAATTAATAATGAACAGAACTTACGATATACTTAGCCTCTCGCACGCTGCTATGGTAACCTCGGGCACGGCAACCTTAGAAACCGCATTATTTAAAATTCCTGAAGTGGTTTGCTATAAAGGCAACTATATTTCTTACCAAATTGCTCGCCGAATAGTAAACCTTGATTATATTTCTTTGGTAAATCTTATTATGAAACGGGAGGTTGTAAAAGAATTAATTCAGGACGATTTTAATACGAAAACGCTAAAAAAAGAGTTTAAGAAAATACTGGACGAAGAAAATCGTAAGAGAATCTTTAAAGATTATTTTGAACTGGAGAGAAAACTGGGCGGAAAAGGCGCCAGCGAGAAAACAGCTCAACTTATTGTAGAAGCGATTAAAAATTGAACTATGCAGAAAGTTTTTAAGTCACTTTTTTTAGGCTTTTTTATCCTAAGCCTTATTTCCTGCGGAAGCTCACGCTCCAAGATTATTACCACTAAAAGTGATGATAATCGTTCTGAAAGAGTTTCTGATTCAAGAAATACTGAAATTGAACCTGCAAACAAAAAAGTTTATAACATCATATCTAAAGCCAAAACTTTTGAAGGCACGCGCTATAAGTATGGCGGCACTACCAAACGAGGAATGGATTGCTCCGGACTCATATTTACAGCGTTTTTAGAAGAAGATATCGCTGTTCCCAGAACTTCCCGCGCCATGTCTTTAGAAGGCGAACGGCTTTATATAAAAGAGGTAACCCCCGGCGATTTATTGTTTTTTGAAACCAACAAAAACAGAAAAGTAATTAACCACGTTGGTTTAGTAGTAGAAAAGGAACGGGACAATATTTATTTTATCCACTCCTCCACCTCTCGCGGAGTTATTATTTCTTCACTTTCAGAACCTTATTGGAATGATACTTTTGTAATGGCTCGCCGAATTTTATAATTTTTAGTATCTTCAAAAGTAATTGCCGCCCTACAAAAAACAATAGGGATGCAATTTTTGAATTTCACCATAATTAAACTTTCTCTATTCCTATTCCTGGGAATAATCACCGGATTTTCATTTAAAATTCCCGGCACTGCTTTTTTTACATTTTTTGGTTGTTTATTTCTTCTTTTCATTGCAGGTTTTGTAAGGGCACGTAAACAAATATTTGATGATGTTTTCTTCGGAATAATTACCTGGAGTTTAATTTTCACCCTGGGAGTTGCAACAGCTTTTCTTCACCAGCCCAATAACCAGGCAAATCATTATATACATCTTGAAGATTCTGAAGCTGGAATAATGCAAATTCGCATTACCGAAAGTCTTAAACCAAACCTTTACAACGAACCCTATCTCGCTGAAGTTGAAAAGATTTTTTCTACAGAAAATTCAAGGGCAGTAAAAGGAAAGATTCTATTGAGTATTTCAAAAGATTCAATAAATAAAGAATTGGTCCCGGGAATGAAACTACTTGTTCCTTATAAACTAAAAAATATTGCCGAACCGCTAAATCCATATCGCTTCAATTACCGAAACTATATGCAGAAACAACGGGTAGAAAAGCAGTTACAAGTTGGCGATTCTGAAATAAAGATTATAAACGAAAAGGAAGAATCTGCGGTTAGTTATGCCTCGAAATTGAGAGAAAAAATTATTAAAAAACTCCCTGAAACCAAAATAGAAAAAAATGAGCTTGCAATAATACAGGCTTTATTGCTGGGGCAAAGACAGGATATTTCAAAGGAAATCTACGAAGAATATGCCGCCGCGGGTGCCATTCACAATCTAGCGGTTTCGGGACTTCACGTGGGGATTATTTTACTCATTTTAAACTGGCTTTTTAAACCCTTCAATTACTTCAAAAACGGATTAATATTCAAAACCATTCTTTTAATAATATTGATGTGGGGCTTTGCAATTTTGGCCGGGCTTTCGCCATCAGTGGTTCGAGCCGTAACGATGTTTTCTTTTATCGCTATCGGGATGCAAATGCGGCGAAAAACCAGTGTTTTAAACAGTTTATTTATTTCGCTGTTTATTTTACTGCTTGTAAATCCCTATTTCATATTTCAGGTGGGTTTTCAACTGAGTTATCTTGCGGTTTTTGCAATTGTTACCATTCAGCCTAAATTATTTAAGCTCTGGCAACCAAAATTTAAAATCACAAAGTACTTCTGGGGATTATTAAGCGTAAGTATAGCAGCGCAAATTGGAGTTTTACCTTTAAGTTTATTTTATTTTCATCAGTTTCCGGGCTTATTTTTCCTTTCCAATTTGGTTGTGCTACCGGTACTGGGAATTATTTTAGGACTGAGCATTTTGGTAATTCTACTTTCTTTACTGAATTTACTGCCAAATTTTATCGCTGAAACTTATGGAAAACTCATCAGTTTAATGAATCAATTTATATCCTGGGTGGCGGGAAAAGAAGAGTTTGTGTTTACCGATATTCACTTTAATATTTGGCAAAACCTCAGTGCCTATTTATTGATTATCTCTTTTATTCTTTTACTCTATCAAAAAAGCTTCAGAAATCTTGTTTTCTTTCTCTGCCGAATTCTAATATTTCAAAACAGCATGCTCTATAGCAAAATGCAGAATTCAACTTCAGAAAGTATAGTATTTCATAAGCCGAGAAAAACTATGATAGGTATTCAAAAAGATAAAAAGCTAATTTTATATCATAATTTAGCTAATGAAATTCAAGAGGAAAATCCGTTTAAAAGATTATAAAACCGGACGGAATATCAATCAAATTGAAGAAAAGCAAATCCAGAATATTTTAGCATTTTCTGAAACTATGGTTTTAATTGTCGATAGCACTAGAGTTTACAAGTTAAACAATTTTAAGCCTGACCTGGTGTTACTTCGGAATTCTCCTAAAATCAATTTAGAACGGCTAATTGGATGTTTAAATCCAAAAATAATTGTTGCCGACGGAAGCAACTACCATAGTTATGTATCCCGTTGGGTAGAAACCGCCAAAAAACAAAAAACCCGTTTTCACCATACAGGTAAAAACGGGGCTTTTCGCATCTCTACTGAACCATAAGGCCCACTATCAACTAACACTTAAATTTTACTCGGTAATCGAGACTTAAAACGATGTGAAAGTCTCGGAAGCGAAATATTTTACTCAAAAGAACCTTCAAAATTCTCCTGGTAATCTGCAAAAGCTTCTTTTGAAGTCATTTTTTTATATTCATCTTCCGCAAAGAGTTTTAAATAAAGCTCCAACTGTTGTGGAGTTCTATACCCTGGAATAGGAGCAATTAAATTGGCTTCTTCATCAAAGAAAACAAGGCTTGGATAGCCGGTAATCTTTAAAGCCCTTGCCAATTGATGAGGAGAATTTCTTCTTGTCTTCTTTTCAGGATCGTATTGCGGATTTTTAAATAGCTGACCTTTAAAATCAATTTCCTCAGGCCCTTCAGCATTAAACTTTACCGGGTAATAATTTTCATTTACAAACTCGATTACATCGTAATTGGTAAATGTATTTTTATCTAACATTTTACAGGGGCCGCACCATACGGTATAGGCATCCATAAATATCTTTTTTGGTTCTTTTTCCTGTGCTGCCAGTGCCTCGTTCATACTCATCCAGTTAATCTCCTGAGCTTGACTATTAATTCCTATAAACAGAAAAAATATGGTAATTATTCTAATCATGTATCGCTTTTAGAATGTTTGTAAAACAAAAAACGTTCCTAAAATTAAAGAACGTTTTTTGTTTCAAATACTGTTTTAAGAATTTTTCTTATCCCTTTCTGTATCTGCAATTTCATATTGCTCCTGCTCCAGCATTTCCCGCTCGTTGTCTTCAGCACCGTGCGTTAATCGCTTTAAAGGTTTCAACATAAAAATCACAATTAGTCCAAATACGGTTGTGAATATAGTAATTCCAATAAAAGTTCTGAATTCCAACTGGGTTTGAACTTCTTCGATCACAAAATCTCCGTAATATCCAACTTTATCTTCCTCCTGCCTAAAATTAAGCATTACATGATAGGGATCCTGGGCGGTTACACCCTCTTCTTTGAGGTTTGCTATGATCTCAGACTTTTGATCTTTATTCTCAAAATTCATAAGCCCCAATACCGGTGCCTTAGTTTCCATATTAGTTACCGCAAGCTCATTATTGTCCAGGTAAACAAAACCATTAAACGTAAAGTCGTTTTTATTTTGAAGTATGGTATCGTTTAATTGCAATCTATTAGCTACATCACTGCCTTCTGTGCTCAATTGAACGGTAGCGGGTTCTCCCTGGGAGAATTCACCAATAAGTCCCGCCATTTTATTTCCAAGTCCTGTAGCAGCAAAATAAACCCCCATCATAAGAGAGGCATATTTTACCGGTGCCAGCTTAGTAATAAAAGAAAGCGCTACCGGAGAAGAACATAATTCTCCAATGGTATGCAGCAAGTAAGCAAGCACTAACCAATACATAGCCGATTTACTTTCAAAAGCGGTATATTCTTTTGCAGCTATGGCCATAAATAGAAAGCCAAGCCCCATAATAATCACCCCTGTAGCCATTTTAAAGATTGAAGAAGCTTCTTTGTTCTTCAATTTTCTTTTAGCCCAGAAATTTGCAACTATTACTCCAAAAATAATGATAAACATGGCATTTAAGGACTGAAACCAGGTGGCTGGCACTTCATTTCCAATTAGTGGTAAGCTAAACGAAAGTGTTCTATCAGTTTTATCGGCCGCGTAAATATTCATTAATCCTCCAGCTTGCTCAAAAGCTCCCCAGAAAACAACTACAAGTAAAAATGATAAGATCATTACTACATACCTGTCTTTCATAACTTGCGTAGTAAGATCTTTGTACACCATAAGCATCAAAGCGATTACAAGTGTTAAGAATATATACAGCAGTCCAAACGGAACGGACATCATAATAAGAACATATATGGAACCTATCATTAAAATTGAAGTAATAGCAAGTTGTAGTGGAGACTTTAATAGTTCACTAAACATATTGCTAAGAGAGGCTCCTTCACTACGTTCAACCTTAGATAATAGGTTTCCAACATTCAGCAAATATTTTTGTCCCCATAAGTAAACTATGAGTCCAAATGCCATAGCAATACCGGCAAGACCAAAACCATAGTGCCAGCCAATATTTTCACCAACATAACCAACAATTAAACTGGAAAGAAAAGCACCAAGGTTAATCCCAATATAAAAGATGGTAAAACCTTTATCTCTTCTTATATCGCCGGGTTTATATAAACCTCCAACCATTGTTGAGATATTTGGTTTCAGCATTCCAACTCCAATAATAATTAAAGCTAGTCCGCTATAAAATGCCCACATTTCTTCTACAGCCAAAATACCGTGACCAGCTACCAGGATTATTCCTCCCCAGAGAACTGTTTTCTTTTGGCCCAGAAGTTTATCTGCTATAATTCCCCCGGGAATGGAGGCTACATAAACAAGCATAGTATACCAACCATAAAGGGCAATAGCTTCTCCACCTGTCCATCCAAGACCTGCGTTTCCACCGGTTGTGGCACTTACTAGATATAAAACCAGAATAGCACGCATTCCATAATAGGAAAAGCGTTCCCACATTTCGGTGAAAAATAAAATATAAAGTCCTACCGGATGCCCAAAAAGTTCTTTTTGAGGCGCTCTGTTTGTTACTGTTGCCATTTAGATTATAGTTTTTCTTTTATAAAATCGGTCATCATTGTGTATAGATGTAACCTTGTATTTCCGCCGTAAATTCCGTGGTTTCTATCTGGATAAATAGCCCAGTCAAATTGCTTATTAGCCTGTACTAGAGCTTCCACCATTCTCATGGTATTTTGAAGGTGTACATTATCGTCTCCCCCACCGTGAATTAAAAGATAATCTCCTTTTAATTTTTCTGCGTGGTTTATAGGTGAATTCTCATCATACCCTGAAGGGTTTTCCTGAGGCGTAGTCATATATCTTTCTGTATAGATGGTATCGTAAAATCTCCAGCTAATTACCGGTGCTACAGCTATTGCCATAGAGAAAGTATCGTTTCCTTTTAAAATGGCGTTAGAAGACATAAAACCTCCATAACTCCAGCCCCAAATTCCAATTCGGTTTTCATCTATATAATCTCTTGCGCCAAGTTTTTGGGCAGCGGCAATTTGATCTTCAACTTCATATTTACCCAATTCATTTTGAGTAACCTTTTTAAAGTCTGCACCTTTAAATCCTGTACCACGCCCATCTACGGTTGCTATAATATATCCCTCGTTAGCGAGTAGCTGATACCAGTAATCGTTTGTGCCGAAGTAAGAATTTGAAACCGACTGTGAACCTGGCCCTGAATATTGAAACATTAATAATGGATATTCTTTATTCTCGTCAAAATCGTTTGGCTTAATCATCCACATATTAAGCTCATTACCATTCACCTCAATAGTGCTTAGTTCTTTTGGAGCGAAATTATAAGCGGCTTCTTTTTCCAGTAAAGCCGAATTATCTTTAATCTTTCTTACCAGTTTACCGTTTTTCGCATTATGTAAGGTGAACTCATAAGGAGTTTCGGTGCTTGTGTAAGAATTGATGAAATAGGTATAGTCTGCGCTAAAATCTCCGCTATTCATTCCTTCTTTTTCAGTTAAACGGGTTTTGTTTTTACCGTTAATCTTTATAGAATATACATCGCGATTAACGCTTCCGTTTTCTGTACTTTGATAAAAGATCTTCTTAGAATCTTTATCGTAACCATAATAGTCAGTTACTTCCCAGTTTCCTTCGGTAACCTGTTTTTCTAGCTCACCATCTTCATCATACAGATAAATATGGTTCCAACCGTCCTTTTCGCTAGTCCAAATAAAACTGTTGTCTTCAAGAAAAGTAAGGTTGTTAGTGATATCTATATAAGCTTCATCAGTCTCATTCATCACCACTTCAGCTTCATTATCTTCAGCATCTACGAAAATAAGATCCAGATTATTTTGGTGCCTGTTTAAAACCTGTACGCTTAAAATCTCAGGATCCTGCGTCCATTTAATTCTTGGAATATAAAAATCTTCATAATCTCCAAGTTCAACTTTTTCACTTTCTTTAGCAGCTAATTCATAAGTATAAAGGGATACTTCAGAATTTGTTTCTCCGGCTTTAGGATATTTAAAAACCTGCTGACTTGGGTAAAGATCCTGCCCAAAAATATCCATTGAAAATTCAGGAACTTCGGTTTCATCAAACTTAAGGTAAGCTAAATGAGTTCCGGTTTTATTCCAATCGAAAGCCCTTACAAAAGCAAATTCTTCTTCATACACCCAATCGGTAACTCCATTTATCAGCTTGTTTTTCTTACCATCTGTAGTCACCTGGGTTTCTTCGCCAGTAGCGATATCGTAAGTGTAAATATTATTTTCAAAAACGTAAGCTACTTTAGAAGCATCTGGAGAAAAAGTTGGCTCCTGAATTTTATTATCGCTTAATTTGGTAAGCGTTTTATCTTCTACATCATAGATATAATAAATTCCGCGAGAAGAACGGCGGTAAATTTGCTCCATATTGGTAGAAAGCAAAATCTTATCTTCCTTTTCACTAAGCTCAAATCCCTGGAAACCTGAAATTTCACTAAGATCTTTACTATTTAAGAGGCTTCTAACTTTCTCGCCACTTTTATAAGAATACACATCTATGCTCGTGGTATTTGCCTCGCGATCGCGATTTAAAACCAGGTATTCTTTACCATTATCTAAAGATTGTAGGGATTGTAAACGTTCCTGTCTAAAGGTGCCGTCGTAGATTTCTTCGAGGCTAATTTCCTTATCCTGCGCGTAAATTGTTGAGGTTGCCGCTATTAACAACCCAACCAGTATTTTGGAGAACTTCATAAAATTTATAGAATGAATTTTGATTGCCAAGTTTACTAAATTTTCAGCAAAAAAAGTAGGATTTGAGTGTTAAATACTAAGGATTTGTTAAAGAAATATTCCCCCGTATTTTCTAAAAACCTAAAACCTGCTTCCCTTAAATAACAATTGTATCTTTGCGATCTATAAATTAGCTTGAAAATGATAAAACCTATCAGCGGATTTTCCAAACTTACAAAGAAGGAAAAAATAGACTGGTTGGCTGAAACCTACCTGAAAGACCGCCCCGAAGATGTTGCTATTCTTAGACAATACTGGAACGAAGATTCCAGGTTACAACAACTTCACGACGAATTTACCGAAAATACCCTTTCAAATTTCTACCTGCCTTTTGGCCTGGCGCCTAATTTCCTGATTAACGGAGATTTGCTCGCAATTCCTATGGCTATTGAAGAAAGCTCGGTAATCGCAGCGGCGAGTAAAGCCGCTAAATTCTGGAGAACCCGAGGCGGATTTAAAGCTGAAGTAATTGATACCAAAAAAATAGGCCAGGTTCATTTTAATTTCTTTGGAAATAAGGAAAAACTAAAACAGTTCTTTCAAGCCACCAAACCTAAACTTTTGGAAGCGGTAAAACCTATTACCCGTAATATGGAAAAACGCGGCGGTGGAGTTTTAGATATAAAATTGAGAGATAAAACTGCTGAAATCACTAATTATCATCAGCTGCATTGCGAGTTTGAAACTAAAGATTCCATGGGAGCGAATTTTATAAATTCCTGCCTGGAAAAATTCGCAGAAGTTTTTGAAAATGAAGCTCAGCAATATGAAGATTTTTCTTTGGAAGAAAGGAATATTGAAATTATAATGAGCATTCTTTCTAACTATGTGCCGGAATGTTTAGTGAGAGCTGAAGTTTCCTGCCCGGTAGAAGAGCTCAATGAAAACAAAGATTTAAACGCCGAAGATTTCGCAAAGAAATTTATACAGGCCGTGAATATTGCCGAAGTAGAACCTTATCGTGCGGTGACCCATAATAAAGGAATTATGAATGGGATTGATGCTGTAGTTTTGGCTACCGGAAACGATTTTAGAGCTGTAGAAGCCGGTATTCACGCTTATGCCTCACGTAAAGGAAAATACTCAAGTTTAACTCACGCCAGTATTGAAAATGGTATTTTTAAATTCTGGATTGAAATTCCTTTAGCACTTGGAACTGTTGGCGGATTAACAAGTTTACATCCCTTAGTAAAACTTGCTTTAGATATTTTACAGCAGCCTACCGCCAGGGAATTGATGAAAGTTGTAGCCGTTGCCGGCCTGGCACAAAACTTTGCGGCAATTAATTCTCTTACTACTACCGGAATTCAGCAAGGCCATATGAAAATGCATTTAATGAATATTTTAAATCAACATAAAGCTACTGAAGCCGAGAAGAAAATCCTTATTCAATACTTCACTAACAATACGGTGACCCATAGCAGCGCGGTAGAAGAATTAAAAAAATTACGAAATTCATGAAAGAGTTTTACAGTAACGGAAAACTTTTAATCACAGGAGAATATGCTGTTTTGGACGGTGCAAAAGCACTGGCCATACCCACAAAATTTGGTCAGTCGCTGGAAGTAAAAACTTCTGAAGGCAAGAATATTGAATGGAATAGTTTTGATGAAAACGAAAAACTCTGGTTTCAGGGCGAGTTTGGTTTTAAAAATGGAGAAATTGAACTAATTCAGGGCGAAGAAAATATCGGAAAGAAACTTGTACAAATACTGAATGTTGCACACCAATTAAACCCTAAAATATTTTCAGAAGAAAAAATAGGGATTGAGATTACCACCCGATTGAATTTTAATAGAAACTGGGGTTTAGGGACGTCTTCAACTTTAATTAACAACATTGCTTCCTGGTTTGAAATCGATGCCTACAAGCTGCTTAAAAACACTTTTGGAGGCAGTGGGTATGATATCGCTGCGGCGCAAAACAATCAACCGGTAACTTATCAAATTACTGAAAATGGTCCTTCGGTTTTAAAGGCTAATTTTTATCCTGAATTTGCAGAAAATATTTTTTTTGTTTACTTAAATGAGAAAAAAAATAGCCGCGAGGCTATCGCACATTATAAAGCGCTACCCGAAGCAAATAAAACCGGACTTACAGAAAAAATTTCCTCGCTTACCGAGCAATTTATAAACTGCAGCAGTCTTACCGAATTTGATCTTTTAATTAATATTCACGAGACATTACTTTCAAAAGCTTTGCAAACTCCAAAAGTAAAACAGGAGCGCTTTCCAGATTTCCTGGGAGTTGTTAAAAGCCTTGGTGGATGGGGCGGCGACTTTGTAATGGTTACCGGTAAAAGAGAAGAAGTTTTTAAATATTTCAACCATAAAGGTTTCTCTACTATTTTCGCTTTTGAAGATATTGTTCTGTAAAAACCGACTTTAAAAGACCTTAAACTCTCGAATTTTCTTCGGGAAATTTGTTCAAAAACAATTATACATAAAAAAGCCCCGGTAAAATTTACCAGGGCTTTATATTTAATGGCTTATTCTACTAATAGAATCTAGCTCTATTATCTTCAATATCTGCTTTTTTACGCAAGGCCTCAAAAAGTCTTTGGGACGCGTTTTGTCTTCTGCTGGTAGTTTCCTGTTCGGCAATTCCGCGGTAAGAATTCATAGCAGGAGCTTCATTTTTACTTTCAAGCTCTACTACATAAACTCCTTTTTCTCCGGCAATTGGATTACTTACAGATCCGGGCTCTAAAGCGAAAACCGAACCTACAACTTCAGGCTCTCTTCCTGCTCCCGGTAAAGTTGGGCTTGAAAGGTTTACAGCATTGGCCGTTTGTACCATAGTATTGTTGGCAGAAGCAATTTCCTGAAGATCCTTGCTATTAATTTTCTCTTTAAGGATTTCAGCTTTCTTTTGCTTAGTAAGAATAGGAATTACTTTAGACGAAGCGTTTTCAGCCGTCATCAATCCTTCTTTATTCTTAGCAGTAAGTTGCGCCACAACATATCCTGAAGGAATATCAAAACGTCTTATGTCTCCAACGCTTGCATCATCTTCAAAAGCCCATTGCACAATTCTTCTTTGGTTTCCTACACCAGGAATGTTTTCATCCAGGGCTTTCACATTATTAACGGTTCTCACGTTATAATTGCCCTCTTTAGCAACTTCTGTGAAATCTCCTTCACCTGCCGCGATTTCAAACTTAGTAGTTTCGTTGAACAGGTTGTTTCTGGAACGTTCTGAAGCCTCTAACTCTCTCGCGATAGTCGCAATTTTTACTGCTTTTTCTCTTTCGGTTTGCTCTTCAATATGAATAACGTGGTAACCAAAATCGGTTTCTACAACACCAACATCTCCAGCATTATTTTCAAATACATAGCTGTCAAATTCTGGCACCATAGTTCCAGGACCAAAATATCCAAGATCTCCTCCGTCTTCGCTATTCGAACGGTCTGAAGAGAATTCAGCAGCCAGCTCAGCAAACTTTTCTTTGTTTCCTCTTATCACATTTACAAGACTATCGGCTAAAGCTTCAGCTTCTTCTTTACTCCTGGTAACATCTGGAGCAAACTGTTGCCCCTGGTAAGCTACAAGAATATGACTTGCTTTTGTTGAATCTGGAATTTGCTTTGTTTCAACTAATTTTGAAATTTTGAAATATCCATTATGCTGATATGGTCCAAAAGTTTCTCCTTCTTCTAAATTAAAAAGCTCATCGGCAAATTCTGAAGGTAATTCGTTTTTAAACATAAACCTGTCCTGGTAAGGAAGGTCTGAATTTGATTCTACGAAATCTTCGTAATCCTGAGTATTATTGAAACCTGGAAGTGTATCGTTACTGCTGGTTACCGCATTATATTCTACACGGCTGTCCAGTAAAGAAGTTAAAGCATCTTCAGCTTCCTGCACATCTTCATTTGAAGCTTTTTCTTCAAAATAAACATATCTAATATTTCTTGAAGCTTCGGTTTCAAATTGTGACGGATTTTCTTTTATATAATTTCTAATTTCATCTTTATTTACCTCAACTTCCTCATCTGGAATAGAAGAATAAGGCAATTGTACAAAGCGAAGGTCTACGCTGTTATTCTCAAATCGATAAGCTTGCTCGGCCTCGGTAAGTGTTGCACCAATTCCTGCAGTTACCATAGAGAAATACATATTCTGGCGGGCCATATCGCCCATATTGCTCTCCATTTGCAACCACTGCTCGTAAGCTTGAGGCTGGGTAGATCTAATGCTGGCAATATATTCACGTACACGGTTCTCATCAAACATCCCGGCTTCGTTTCTAAAAGCAGGATTATTCCCCATTTGCATACGCATTACTTCTCTAATTTGAGCTTTACCGGCTCTTATACCAAGCTTTTCCATTTCTTCTTTAAGAATGGTTTCACGAAGGGTTTGTTCCCAAACCTGGTTTACTGCCTGGGCAGTGCTAGCATTGGAGCCCATGTTACGCTGGTAAGCTTCTACCTGCCGGGCAAAATCTTCCCTACTCACCTCTTCATCATTAATAGTTGCGATGGTATTCTGGTCTTTTTGCGAAGAAAAACCGCCGTTACGAATCACATCTGCAAGCACAAAAGAAAAAAGTGCCAATGCAATGATGATGATTAAGAAAACAGAACGTTGTCTGATTTTATTTAATACTGCCATTTGTAGTTGTTATTTTATCGAAATATAGTGGGCGAAAATAATGTTTTTAACCTAATTATAAAACTTATAATTAGCAAAATATTAACTAATCGCTAATTAATCTGCGGGTTTTATTTTTAACTCTACCAATTCTATTTTGGTATTGGAAACTTCCAGGATTTTAAATGAAAAATTATCCACCTCTAATTCTTCGTTTTGCTGCGGAATTTCTTCGGTGTGATTCACAATATAACCTCCAAGGGTTTCATAATTTTCTCCTTCAGGAATACTGAATTTATAGTTTTCATTTAGATAATCTACTTCTAAACGGGCTGAAAATTTATAATGATTTTCTCCTAAATCTTCTTCGGTAAGTACAACGGGATCATGCTCGTCTTCAATTTCACCAAAAAGTTCTTCTACTATATCTTCTACAGTAATCATCCCGCTTGTACCACCGTACTCATCTATAACCACGGCTATACTTTTTCGTTTTTTAGTAAGATTATTTAATACATCTTTTACCCACATGGTTTCGGGAACAAAAACCACCGGTAACAATATAGATTTTATAGATTCGGGCTTTTTAAAAAGTTCGAAGGAGTGAACATAACCAATTACATCGTCTATGGTTTCGTTATAAATTAGGAGTTTGGAAAGCCCGGTTTCGGTAAAAGTATTTACAAGATCTTTTGGCGCCTGGTGTTGGTCTACCGCAATGATTTCGGTTCTTGGCACCATCACCTCCCGCGCTCTAATATCTGAAAACTGAAGTGCATTTTGAAAGATCTGGATTTCAGAATCTACTTCATCATCATCTTCTACGGTTTCCATCTGCTCGTTTATAAAATTTCCCAGCTCAACTTTGCTAAAAGCGAGTTGTACCTCGTCTCCTTCGGTTTTAAAAAATCTTTTTAGAATAACATCAGAAATCCATATTACGAAAGAGGAAATAAAGCTAAAAACCAGGTAAAAAATATAAGCCGGCACTGCGAAAAACTTCAACATGGTATTTGCGTAGATTTGAAAAAACACCTTTGGAAGAAACTCGGCAGTAAGCAAAATTACGAGTGTAGAAATTACGGTTTGGGTAAATAAGTTTAGATCTACGATAAGATATTCTAGAAAAGCGTTATTTACAGGTTGGAGCCCTTCAAGCCAAATCATAAGTAAATCTCCCATAAAAAAACCGTACACCACCAGGGCAATATTATTCCCTACCAGCATGGTAGCGATAAATTTTGAAGGTTTTTTGGTCAATCTTTTTAGAATGGTCGCCAGAAAATCGTTTTGGCGCTTTTCTATTTCTATATAGATTTTATTTGAAGAAATATAAGCGATTTCCATCCCGGAAAAGAAAGCAGATAAAATTAAGGAAAGGACAATGATAAGAATTTCAACTTCCATTATTCCTGCTTGTTACGCTCTTCTATTTTTCGTCTAAATCTTCTTTTAAAGAAGAACATAAAGATAGATATTACCACGAAAAAGATGAATAAATATGCCCTACTACGCTCGGTATTCCAAATGCGAATACTCTCGTACAGAAAGAAAACCGCTATAAACAAATAAGCGTATTCAAAGTATTTAAAATATTTACTCATCTGATTTATTGTCTTTTATAATTTGCACTCCCACATTAGTTCTGGAGCGAAAATTACCGAAATTTTGATTAGCATCAAAACCCTCCCCTTCGTTAAGCGCTCCATTTGGAAATTTAATGGTATTAGGTTTATCGGTAAAAATCCAGTTAATATTTTGATCCCAGAACAACTGTGAAGCTTCCAGCCGCATACTATCGGCTGTAAAGATCACCACATTTCCCTGTAAATCTATAAGGTTGGTACCATCGTAAATAATTCCGTAGTCTGAAGTAACCGTACTTTTCTCGTTATTTTCGTCAAAAATCTCCAGTTCCAAACCTTCGGGAAATTCGCGGTAAGGAAATTCTTTGTTTGTAAAATCCATCATCCTAGGGCTTTTTAAATTAGCCACCATCCTACCAGAATCGGTATACTTTAGATTAATACCTTCGGCAATAGCTTGCGGTGCATCACCCTCAATTTCCAGAGCCCTAATCTCATTAAGATTACCCTGGCATGAAAAAAGCATTGTCACGCCGGTTAGCGTGACAATGCCTGTTATTATTTCCTTATATGTTAATCTCATATTACATTTGTGGGATACGCACGGTCTCCCCAATCCAACATCCTATTTGTATTGCTTCACCCGCACTTCTTCCGCCTTGAAATACATCAGATTTTTGAGGTGCTCTACCTCTGTAAGCAGTAGCAGTTTGATTTGCATTAGATGCAATAGAAGGGTCTACCCTTGCAGCTCTGGCAGCATAATCTGCAGCCAACCAGTAAACAGCTCTTTTATCAAAAGTAGTTTCACCACAATTGTTAGCACTTTGAGCAATCATATTCGAAATTTGTAAATATGCATTCCCTAAAGATGGCTTAGCTTCCAGTGCTTTTCTATAGTAATTTCTAGCTTGAGAAAAGCTACCTCTTTCTTTATAGTTAGTAGCAATTCTATAGTAAATTCTAGCCTGGTCGTTAGGATCTTCTTCTAACTCTGCAGCTTCGTTATAGTACTCTAAAGCTTTAGCCCTATCGCCATCGGCTTCAGCTAACTGACCTAGAGAGTAAGCAGAGTTTGCAGAAGGCTCTAACTGGTGTAATGCTTCAGAAACCTGGAAGAATAATGGATCTTCAGTACAATCTTTAGCAGATAATCTCGCGTTAGCATTCTGCAACCATGAAACATCAGATTTCTTAGCTTCAAAATCTTTTTTGTAAAGAGGAATTAAATTATCACAATCTGCTCTAGCACCTAATTTAGCATTAATACTTCCTTTTACAAGGTTGTAGTTTTTCAGGTTAATCTCAGCATATTCAATTTGCTTCTTCTCTTTTGAAGTAAGTTCTTCACCTTCCTCCTGCTTTTTTAATAAAGGAGCCAATCTTTCTGCAGCATCATTTTCTTCTTCTTCAATCTTCTCCATTACTTTATCGTAATTATCAAAAACATCCTGAAGTTCTCTATCTCCTGCATCTTGCATTTCTACCATTAGATCAAAATAAGCATACAAACCTTTTGGGCTGGTAAAGTTCTCTCGATCTTCGGTATACACTTTATCAAAAGCGTTATATAATTCTTCTTTAGTACCTATTTTATTGTCATATCTTAACTGAGCGATATCAGAATAGATTTTTCCTTTAGAAGTTTTATTTGGAAACAATTCCAAACGTTCTTCCCAAAGGCTAATAAGCTCTTCTATATATTGTTCTTTTTCGGCACCTTCAGCGTTCTCAATTTTATAGTTAAGAGCACGTTCACCATATTGAAAAGTAGCCAAACTATATTTTGGACACTCTTCTCTTACTTTCATTAAAGGTTCGTAAGCGGCCTCATAATTCTTGGCTTTGGCATCGTCATAAGCCAGGGCAGCCATTGTTGCACAATCATTAGACTGTGCGCTTAGAACACTTGAACCTAAAACGGCTCCCGTAATTAATGCTATAAATCTCGCTTTCATTTTCTTGTTTTATTATTGTGGTTAATTAAATTTTCTTCTTTCAAACCATCTCCTGGCTTCGGTAAGGGAAAGCCCTACTGAAAGCCTGAAGTAATCTTCCTGAATTAAACCTGAATCTGTGGTACCGCGCTGTCCATACTCAAATCCAAGGTTTATATTAGAAAATCCTGGTCCTACAGGTAGTCCAACTCCAAAAGTGATGCCAAACTCATTAATGTCCTGGTTATTGATATTTAAACCTGTTTCTTCAAACCTGAATCCTGCACGGTATACAATACGATTAAAATAGTTGGTGATTGAATTATATTGTGGAATAAAATACCCACCAAACTTATACTGGGCCGCATTTGCAAAATTTGCATTTGCACCGCCAGCACCATTTACACTTAAAAATGAATTATCATCTGTACTTACATATTCCCCACCAAAGAACCATTTATTGGGCCTTCCCAATCCTAAACCAATTGTATATTTAGCGGGCAGGGTTAACTCTGAGTCTTCTACATTTAGATCGCGTTCCTCTACTACAGACTCTCCCCCGTTTGGCGAAAAAGCAATAGTGGCTAATTGTCTGGAATTTTCAGCATCTATAGTTGTAGTTGGTGAATACGTTGCCGCTGCGTGTAGTTTAAGTCCGTTTTTTAATCGCTGTTGAAAATCGGCACCAAAATTATAGCTAAAACCCAGTAAATCTGACCTGCTTACATCACGAGAACCTAATTGAACCTCATCTCTAATAAGCGTTCTACGATTTTGAAGGTTTCCGAAGTTATAATTAACATCTAGCCCAAAGCTTAAAGAAGGAATTACCTGATATCCTGCCGAAAGAAAAACTTTATTCATCCCGCCACGACCTTCCAGCCTGCTAGCCACATCTTCCCGAATATCCAGAATTTGATATCCTACCGAGGTATAAGGTAAAACGCCAAAAGCAAAACCTAAATTTCCTCCCACCGGTATACCAATTGCTAAATAATCTAAAGAAGAAACTTTTGCTTTATCTTCTGCAGCATCTGAGTTTAAGGTTAATTGCTCGTGGGAACCTCCCAGGGCGTAAGTTGTTCTTCTTAATCTACCATAGCCTGCAGGGTTTCTAAGGTTAAGGTGAATACTATCTGAAAACATACTTAAGCCACCCATAGATCTGTTTTCTACAGTTCCTTTAAAAGTGTTAAGGCCAATTCCGTAGTAAGAATAGGGTGAAGATACATTCTCCTGAGCTGTAGCAACAACTGTAAAAAAAACAGCTACGATTACTATAAATCGTTTAATCATTGAGTCTTGTTAAATTCTAAAATGTAGTTTAATCCCTCTAAAAGAAAATTCGGGTTGGCAAATATGCCATTTTTTACCCGCTTTGACAAAATTTGACTATCCCCTCCTGTTAAAATAATTGTTAAATATTTATAATCAGCCTTGTACCGATCAATTATTCCATCAAGCTCGGCTGCTACACCGTTTAATACTCCAGATAGAATACTATTTTTAGTAGAATCACCAATTAATGTAATATTTTCTTCCAATTTAACTAACGGAAGTTTGGCGGTAAAATTATGAAGGGCTTTTAGTCGCATTTGTAAACCCGGCGAAATAGCGCCACCTAAATATTCATTTTTATCGTTTTTAAAATCAAAAGTAATACAGGTACCTGCATCTATAATTAGAAGGTTTATGTTTTGATATTTTAAAGAACCGGCTGCCACAAGTGCTAAACGGTCTTTCCCTAAAGTTTGAGGAGAGGCATAATTATTTTTAAACGGAAGCCTGGTATTTTCTCCCAGAACAAAAAGTTTAGTCTCTTTTTTCAGTATTTTTTCGATCTCAAAAGTATCTTTTATCACTGAAGAAAGCATTGAAAAAGCTATTTGCGGGTAGTCTTTTTTAATTTTCTGAAAATTCTCTGAAAAATTTTCAAATGGAAACACATAAGACCTCAAAATTTTAGCATCCTGAAATACAGCACTTTTTACGGCAGAATTACCAATATCAATAATTAAATTCATAATAATTAGTTGTGCCAGCTAAATTACAAAAGCATTTTTTTAAATTTTCCTTTGCGAGATTATAAAAATGAATATATATTTGCACCCGCTTACAACAATAAGCAACTGGTGCCTTAGCTCAGTTGGTAGAGCAAAGGACTGAAAATCCTTGTGTCCCTGGTTCGATTCCTGGAGGCACCACCTTAAAAGCCCGATACACATAGTGTTTTCGGGCTTTTTTAATTTTAGTCTCGGTTGTTTCCTAAAATTCTAAAATTCCCTAAAAATAAAAAAGCCTCTTTCCGAATACACGGAAAAAAGCTTCTCATTGGTTAGCCAAATCCACACAACATAGGATATTACTGGCTAACTACACGCCCTGAATTAACAAGGCAAACAACACAACTTAATTTTAACACTAAAGTTCAATTATCCTCTTTAGTACTGGGTTTTAAAACCCAAATTTATTTTTATAAGTAAACACTTAATTCATTTACTAATGTTTATCTCTTTTAAAAATAGCCGGAGGGTTTAAAAGAGGGCTGGCAAATATACAATTTCTTCTTTCTATTAAACAAATAAAAAAATTCTCTGTTTATTTTTGTGAAAATTCCAATTTTTCTATCTGTTCAAATTCGGAATTTCCGGATTACTTATTTTATATTTTTAAAAATTAAATATTTGATTTCAGCCCTGGGCCGTAAGCTTTTCATAATTTTGAGCATATGAAGCACTATTACTGCTTATTTTTAAGTCTGGCCATTTTACTCTTAGGCTGCCAAAATAAAGAGGTGGATACCCAGGAGAATAAACATCCGGCAGATTCAGTTTCTTATTTCCTTGAAAAAGCCCAAGCCACCGATTCTATTCCGCGGAAAATATTTCTTTTGAATGAAGGGCTCCAAAAAGTTCAACAAAAATCTGATACTTTATTGCCTTTATTGCTAGACTATAAAATTTATTATCACAACCGATTAAAAGAATATGACAGCGCCCTCTTTTTTGCCGATAGCCTTGAGCGTGTTGCAAATTTTCAAAAAGACACAAACTGGATTGCCCTGTCTTTCTACCGAAAAGCGGTTGTTAATCGGTATTTGGAAAATCAGGAAGGAGTTTTTAAAAACGCGTTCGAATCCCGAAAAAGATATTTTCAAATAGGAGATAGTATTAAAGCTGCACGCAGAACTCTCGAAATAGCCGTTGCTCAAGGTCGAATGCAAGATTATACCGGCAGCCAGGAATCGGCTACAGAAGCTTTACGCTATCTTAACAAAGAAAAAGATGCCCAATATCTCAGTAGTGCTTATAATATAATTGCTATTGCGTATCGCAACCAGGGTTTTTATAAAGATGCTTTAAAAGAATATCAAAATGCACTTCACTATGCCACAAACCTGGAAGATAGTCTCACATACCAAAATAATATTGCATTGGTTTATGAGGATCAGGAAGATTATGAAAAAGCAGAGTTTATTTTTGAAAAGATTCTTTCCAAAGTTTCAGAACAGGACTATAAATCTAGAGCGCGCTACCTTGATAACTTCGCTTTTAATAAATGGTTACAGGATTCAGAAAAGGATATTTCATCAGAATTATTACTGGCGCTACGGTGGCGTAAAGAACAAAATGATAATATAGGCATCACAGCAAGCTATGAGAATTTAGCGCAGTTTTATGAGAATCGAGATAAAATAAAAGCTATAGATTATGCTAAAAAATGGTTAGAAACCGGTAAGAAAAACAATAAGCTTCAAGCACAAATAGATGCACTAAAAAGGCTTATTAACTTAAATTCCGATAAAGGTGATGAAACAAATTACGTTTCGGAATATATTCGGTTAAACGATAGTTTGAACAAATTAAATTTACAGGCAAAAAATATTTTTGCCAAAATTAAGTTCGACGAAGAAAGGAAACAGCAGCAAATATCAGGTTTAGAAGCTTCTGCAGCAGTACAAGCAGTGGAAAACCAGGAAATAAAACTAAGAAATTACATGCTGCTCTTTTTTGCCATTTTAGTAATTGGGATAGCTATTTTTATCATTTATTATAATAGGCAAAAGCACAAAAAAGAAAAAATAAGAGAAATTTATAATACTGAAACCCGAATTTCAAAGGTAATTCACGACGAACTAGGGAACGATGTTTATAATGTAATGAGCAGCATGGAGACTATAGCTCCAAATGAAACGATGGATAAACTGGAGCAAATCTACAACCGCACAAGAAATATCTCCAGGGAGAATAGCAATATCACCACCGGTGCCGGATATCTAAACCATCTAATTGCATCGCTCTCCAGCATTTGTCCTGAAAATACACGGCTAATTATAAGCGGAGAAAAGAATATTATCTGGAGTAAGATTAAAGCCGAAAAAAAACTTATAATCTACAGGGTATTACAGGAAATAATGGTGAATATGAAGAAACACAGCAACGCCAGTCTTGTTGCTTTGATTTTTAATGAAGAAGAAAAAAAGCTTAAAATAGATTATTCAGATAATGGGAAAGGGAGTGCTATGCAAGCTATCAAAACCGGAAATGGTTTGCAAAATGTGGAAAACCGTATTTTTTCCATAAATGGAAAACTTACTTTTGAAACTGAAAAAGGAAAAGGATTAAAAATTATAATCTGTATTCCGCTATAGATTTTCTTATGTTTAAAAAGATCCTTGTTGCAGAAGATATGGATAGTATTAACCAGGCTGTTTCCCTTGTTTTAAAAGATCTGGGAATTACAGAAGTTGTTCATGTTCAATATTGTGACCAGGCGTGGTTAAAGGCAAAAAGAGCTATCCAGGACAACAATCACTTTGATTTACTTATTTGCGACCTCTCTTTTAAACAGGATTATAGAGATGAAAAAATAACTTCGGGCCAGGAGCTTATTTCAATCTTAAAAAACGAAGACCCCAACCTAAAGGTTATTGTAAACTCTATTGAAGATCATCCTCAAACCGTTCGTGATTTATGGAATTCCGGTAATATTGATGCTTATGTTTGTAAAGACCGTAACGGACTTAAAGATCTGAAGGAAGCGATTAAAGCTGTAAGTAAAAACAAAAAATACAATTCTCCTTCTATTGAAAAAGCCCTAAAACAGAAAAACCTGCTTAGCCTTAACGAATTTGAGATAAGTATTGTAAAGTATCTTTCCAACGGTTACACTCAGGATGAAATTGAAAGAGAGTTGAAGAAAAAAAATATTAAACCCAGCAGTAGAAGCGCTATAGAAAAGCGTTTAAAAGAGCTACGCGAAGAATTTAAAGCAAACACCAATCCTCATCTCATTGGGATAATGAAAGACCTTAAATTGATTTAAAAGAATCTCTCTTTATAAAAAAGCATAGGATAATTTAAAATACTCCCTACTTTCCAAAAGATTCCCCCACTCCACAAGCTTATTTCAAATAAAAAACCATCCGGTGCACGTTGCTACCAGATGGCTCAAACATACACTTACTAAACTACTGGCTAATAGGTTTATTAGTAAACTTGTAGCAGTTTAAATATACATTATTATCCCAAATTTTGATAAGCAACTTTAGCAGCAATGAGGAAAAAATAAGTCTACATTAAGAATTCAGGGTACTTTAAATTAATTACGCAACCGTTTGTGTTAAAAAACCTATTCTGAAAGCTCATATTTTGCTTAAAAAACTATTTTACAGGGGATATTATCTAATTTAACTTACGAATACGATTGATTTTTTTTATATTTTTACCCGAAACATTAAAACCAATTTTAATATGAAATTAAAACAAAGCCTTCCAATTTTATTACCGGCGCTTATCGCCTTTGGTTGTAAGGATAACAACAAACAGGAGGAGAAAGATGAGACATCTGAAGATTCTATAGCACAACAAGATACTATTAAATATCACTCAGAGCCTTTAATTACCGATCATTTTACTGCAGACCCTTCCGCTCACGTATTTGAAGATAAAATATTTATTTACCCTTCACATGATTGGGATTCCGGAGAACCTGAAATGGACGACGGAAACCATTTTAACATGAAAGATTATCACGTGTATTCTATGGAAGACCCTGATGGCGAAGTAACCGATCATGGTGAAGTTCTTCACGTAGAAGACGTAGCCTGGGCAAAACGTCAAATGTGGGCACCTGATGCGGCCGAAAAAGATGGTAAATACTACCTTTTCTTCCCTGCAAAAGATAAAGACGATATTTTTAGAATTGGAGTAGCCACATCTGATAAGCCAGAGGGTCCTTTTACCCCGGAAGAAAAACCAATTGAAGGCAGCTATAGTATAGATCCCGCGGTTTACAAAGATACCGATGGTGAATATTATATGTATTTTGGGGGAATTTGGGGTGGCCAGTTACAACGTTGGCAAACGGGAGAATTTGTTGAAGAAGACGAATATCCTGCTGATGATGAACCAGCACTTAGCCCTAAAATCGCAAAAATGAGCGATGATCTATTGAGTTTTGCTGAAGAACCAAAAGATGTTGAAATATTAGATGAAAACGGAGAGCCTATTACCACAGGTGACAACGACCGTAGATTCTTTGAAGCAGCCTGGGTTCACCAATATAATGGTAAATATTATTTCTCTTACTCTACCGGAGACACCCACAATATTGCGTACGCCATTGGCGATAGCCCTTATGGCCCTTTCACTTATCAGGGAGTAATTTTAGAACCAGTTGTAGGTTGGACAAATCACCATTCTATAGTTGAATACGAAGGAAAATGGTATTTATTCTACCACGATAGTTCACTTTCAGACGGGAAAACCTACTTAAGAAGTATGAAAATGATGGAAATTGAACACGATGAAAATGGTAAAATAAAAACAATGCAGTCTTATACTGAATTAGACTAAAGAAAGCTGTTATTATTGAAAAGCTGCTGATATTCAAACTATCAGCAGCTTTTTTTTTATTCCATATTTTAACGAAGAATATCTTTCTGAAATAATCTAAACTAAAAAACCGATGCCTGGATGCACCGGTTTTAATATATCCTTAAAACTATAACTATTAGTCCCTATACACTTCATCATTTCCAGAATAATGAAACCAATTAAATAAGGCTTCATTATCACCTGGTTTTCCATTAGAAGTGGTGTACAGCCCTAAGTTAACACCTACAAATCCGCCGGCTACCTGGGTACTAAGAAATTTCCCATCCTGTGTTTCTCCCAATTGCTGCCATTCACCTTCGGTTTTGTAGTAGAAAGTATATTCATCTTCTTCAAACTTCAGTTTAAATTCAACTTCAGATATTGTATTGTCTAAAGAAATGCTTTCTATTAATTCATTCGACTTATATAATTGCACAACAGGTTGTTCATTCTTTTTAGAAAGCGCTGCGTAATAATAATGGGTTTCCTTTTGAAAAGCGAGCAAACCGGCTTTCTCATTTTCAGCCTTTGCGTCAAATTCAACTGAAATAGAAACTTCACCAATTATATGTTGCTGCCTATGACCAAGGAAACTAGGATTAGCCTCGCCTTCTACAGTTTCAGGACGGGTTTTAAGGATAATTCCTTCCGCTCCATTTTTTAGATCATACCAGTTAGTTTTTGGGTTTCTAAGCATCATCCAGTTTAGCGGCAACTCCTTTTTATCAAATGTTTCTTTAAAAGAAAAGTTACCGTTTAACGGAATTAAATTCTTTTTAAGTTCAACTCCCTCTGGCAGTGGATAAGAATATTTAATCTCTTCGCCCCCTAAATCGAAAATAGGCCAGTCGTTTTCCCATTTTACCGGAGTTAAGAAAGTTTCCCTTCCCGTATTATATAAATCGCCTTCATATGGTCTCACAGCAAGGAAAACTCCGTACCAATCACCATTTGGATGTTGTACAATATCGGCATGGCCCGCAGAAGTAATAGGATTTTCTCTATTTGGATCAAGATGACGCTGGGTTAGAATCGGATTTTCTTCAAAAGGAATAAACTCATCATTAATATTTGTGTTTCGGTAAATCATTTCAGAATGGTTCACCGCGGTTCCACCTTCAGCTGTCATTAAATAATAATAGCCGTTTAGTTTATAAATCCTGGGACCTTCAGCCCAAACGGGTTCAGTAGAAATATCTACCCCGCCATCTACTAAAATTCGGTTCTCACCAATAGTTTTTAGATTTTCTTTATCAAACTCAATCATTCTAATGGTACGGTGTCCTTCGTATTTAGCCTGGTTATTTGGCGGTTCACTGTTATAAACCAGGTAAGATTTACCGTTATCGTCAAAGAATAATCCGGGATCTATTCCACTAACTTCCGGAAGCCAAACCGGATCGGACCACGGGCCGGCAGGATCTTCTGCAGTCATTACAAAATTACCTTTCCCGTCAACAATGGTACAGGTTAAATAGTAAGTACCATTATCGTAACTAATATCGGGTGCAAAAACTGCCCTGGAAGTCCCAAAGCCATGTAGATCTACCTGCTCTGGCCTTTGAATCACATTTCCCACTTGCTTCCAATTAACTAAATCTGTACTATGAAAAACAGGGATGCCGGGGTAAAAGGCAAAGGTAGAATGTACCATATAAAAGTTTCCCTCTCCATCATCGGTAATTGCGGGGTCAGGATACCACCCGGCCAGGATGGGATTTAAAAAATTTTCCTGTGCGGCACCCCTGCCGAATACGATGAATAATAACAATAAACTAAATAATAATTTCCTCATAATAAACGCAATCGATTGTTAGCTCAAATATATGTTTATTTTTAAATTAATAGAATTAAGTAAGACTAAAAAATAGGAATTCAACCGGAAATCTATAGTTTTTATGCAACCATAAAAAAATGTTTCGTAATATTGTTGCACAACCTAATTTTAGTGTCTATTTGATGAAAAAGAAAGAAGTTACAATTTATGATTTAGCAAAAGAGCTAAACTATTCTCCTTCCACTATTTCAAGAGCTTTGAACAACCATAAAAGTATTGGAAAGAAAACCATAAAAAAGATTCAAAAAACTGCAGAAGAATTTAATTACCGCCCTAATGCCTTAGCTGCCAGTTTAAGAAATAACACTTCCAGAACCATCGGGATAACAATTCCTAAGATAAATCATCCATTTCAGGCTTCTTTGATTACAGGAATTGAAAAAACCGCCAGAAAAGCAGGCTATAATGTAATTATCACACAATCTGATGATAAATACAAAAATGAAGTTGATAATGTAAAAGCTTTATACGACGCTAGAGTTGGAGGCTTAATTGTTTCTTTAGGAATGGAAACTAGAGACACCAGCCATTTTGACCAATATGTGAAACAAAATATACCTATAGTATTTGTAGACCGGGTACCTGAAAATTTCAATTCTTACCGTGTTATTATTGATAATCACGCTGCTGGATACAGGGCTACAAAACACTTAATAGAACAGGGATGTAAAAGAATTGCACATTTCGCTGGAGCTCAACACGTTAATGTTTATAATTTAAGAAAGAAAGGATACGTGGATGCTCTTATAGACTCTGGACTTCAGGTTGACGAAGAACTCATAATGGATATGAAAACCCTTAGTTTTGAAGAAGGAAAGAAGGCAACCGAAAAGTTATTAAAACTTGATAATCCTCCAGATGGTATTTTTTCTGCTATCGATACTGCTGCAGTAAGTGCAATTTTATATGCTAAAGAAAAAGGAGTTAAAATTCCTGAGGAACTCGCTATAATTGGCTTTAACGATGATCCTATTTCCAGAATCGTAGAACCTACGCTATCTACCGTTTCGCATCCCGCCCAAAAAATGGGAGAAATATCAACAAAAAGAATTTTAGAACACTCCACGCGCAAACTTGACGCTGCTGTTTCAGAAATTACAATGTTAGATACCGAAATTATTATAAGAAATTCCAGTAAAAGAAAGTAAAAAGATTTTAATTAGAATCCGAATAATTCAGGAAGCCAAAGGCTCAAAAACGGGAAAATTATCACCAATATTAAGGAAATCAACATTCCCACAAAAAGTGGTAGCAAAGGTTTTACCACTTTTTGAATAGTAGTATTTGCAACTCCTACCCCTATAAATAAAACGGAACCTACTGGCGGCGTACAAAGGCCTATACATAAATTTAGGATCATTATTACTCCAAAATGTACCGGATCTATTCCCATAGCTACTGCAACCGGAAGAAATATTGGGGTGAAAATTAATACCGCCGGAGTCATATCCATAAAAATTCCCACAAATAATAATATCAGGTTTATTAAAATAATCACTACAAAAGGATTATCACTAAAACCTAATAAAGCTGAAGTTACTTCCTGCGGAATGTTTTCGTAAGACATTACCCAGGACATTGCAATAGACATCGCAATAAGCAGCATTACCAAAGAAATGGTCCCTACTGATTCTACCAGTACGGTTTTAAGTTTAGAGAAATTCAATTCTTTGTATAGAAAAGCCAGAATGAGGCAATAGACAACAGCTACAGAGGAAGCTTCAGTAGCAGTAAAAATTCCGCCAACAATTCCTCCAATAATAATTATTAATAAAAGCAGACTTGGAAGGGCATCAAAAAAAGACCGCAGAATATGTTTAAACGAACTTCTTTTTCCTGTAGGGAAACCTTTCTTTTTTGCCCAAACTAAAGCAATGGCCATTAAAATTAAACCAGTAAGAATTCCGGGAAGATAACCGGCTAAAAATAATGCCCCTATACTCACCCCACCACTGGCAAGAGAATAAATTATAAAAATATTACTCGGTGGAATTAAAAGTCCCGTGGTGGCCGAAGTTACATTTACAGCAACACCATATTCTTTGGTATAACCTTCTTTTTCCATCCTTTCAGACATAAAACTACCTATAGCGGCAGCGGCAGCACCGGCAGAACCTGCAATTGCACCAAACATCATTGCAGCTACAATGTTTACGTGCGCCAAACCACCGGGTAAAGCTCCCACCAGGGATTTTGCAAATTCAATTAATCTTTTGGCTATTCCACCACTATTCATAATGTGGCCGGCAAGTATAAAAAAAGGAATAGCAAGTAAGGAAAAACTATCTAAACCAGTAGCCACTCTTTGAGAAATAGTAGTAAAAGCAGGAATAGTATCTACACTAAATAACAATGTTAGTACCGAAGCTATCCCAATGCTCCAGGCAATGGGAACGCGAATTCCCACCAAAACTATAAAGCTAAATATTAAAACAAATATTTCCATTTACCGATTTGCTTTTAATTCCTGCAAGGTTTGCCGCATTTGCATCCATTTAAAATAAATTATCATCAGGCCTGAAATAGGTAAAACCAGGTATACAAATCCCATAGGTAAACCTAAAGCTGCAGAAGTTTGTTCGAGCTTAAAGGAAACATACACATACCTACCACCGCCAATTATAAAAACTGCAGCGGTAAAAAGCATAATTATTAATTGCACCAGGAGATCGAGTTTTAATTTTGTCCTGATACTAAACGATTTTGGAAGTAAATCTATAGTGATATGCGTATTTCTACCCGAAATATAAACAGCCCCAAAAAGGCTAACCCAAATTAGCATAAAACGCGCCAGCTCATCTGTCCACGAGCTTTGATCTGCCAGGAGGTAACGACTACAAACACCCCATAACACGCTAAACAACATTACCGTTACCAGGCAAACAACCAACCATTCTAAAAACCAATTAAGCTTTCTACTCATTTCCTAAGTTTTTAATTTCTTGAATGGTTTTATATAATTCAGGTTCTGTTTTCTCTAAATCTTTAATTATATGGCTACTTTTTTCTTTGAATAATTCTTTATCAGGGTAAGTGACTTTCACCCCTTCTTTCTTAATTGCCGTCAATGCCTCTATTTCGGCAATCTCCCATAATTCCCTTTGCTTTACTGAAGCTTCCTGAGCAGCTTCCTGGATCCATCTCTTTTCTTCGGAAGAAAGCTTGTTATAAATCTGCGTACTTATCACCAAAATATCGGGTACAGCCGAATGCTCATCTAATGAAAAATTTTTACAAATTTCGTAATGTCTTGACGTGTAAAAGCTGGGCAAATTATTTTCTGCTCCTTCTACTACTCCTTGCTGTAGTGAAGTATAAAGTTCTCCCCAGGAAACCGGTGTTGGGGAACCTCCAAGGGTTTTCACAAGATTAATTGCCGTAGGACTTTGCATTACCCTAATTTTCAAACCTTTTAAATCTTCCGGAGTTTCAATAGGAGTGTCTTTTGTATAAAATGAACGGCTGCCCGCATCAAAATAGGTTAAGCCCCTTAACCAATATTTCTCGCCGTCTAAAAGAAGTTCATTTCCAAGCTCGCTATCATAAAGCTTATAACGATGCTCGCGGTCTTTAAAAATATAAGGATAACCAAAAACGCGAAGTTTAGGGGAAAAATTTTCCATCACGGCAGATGACACTTTGGTCATAGCCAAACCGCCCAGTTGCAAAAGTTCCAAACTCTGCCTTTCTGAACCTAACTGCCCGCCGGGGTAAACCTCTATTATTAATTCTCCATTAGATTTTTCTTTAACACGCTGAGCAAAAAATGCTAAAGCCTGGTGAACAGGATGATCAAGACTCAACCCGTGGGAAAGTTTTAAAGATTTTACTTCATCTTTCTGGCTACAGGAAGCAAAAAGAATTAAGACAATAAAAAGTTTGAAAACTGATCTCATTTAGATCTTATTTCAGTAATTATTTTTAGCACTTTGGCCACATTGTTTTTTATAGATTCAAAATCAGAATTTTCAACCATATTCTTTGGAATAAGTGCTGACCCCATTCCAACGCAAGTAACTCCAGCGTTAAACCATGCTGTTATATTTTCTTCTTCAAGATTAACTCCGCCACTTGGCATAATTGAAGTCCAGGGTTGCGGGCCTTTTATAGCCTTTACAAAACCGGGTCCTAAAACAGCCGCCGGAAACAATTTTACTACTTCGCAGCCTAATTCTTCAGCCTGGCTTATTTCGGTTAGACTACCGCAACCGGGTAGGTATAACACTTTTCTACGGTTACAAACTTTAGCAACATCTTCTCTAATTACCGGGCTCACTACGAATTCTGCACCTAAATTCATATAAAGACTGGCTGTACTGGCGTCTACTACAGAACCTACGCCAAGAATCATTTCGGGACATTCTTTTCTTGAAAATTTCACGAGATTTGCAAAGACTTCGTGAGCAAATTCTCCCCTGTGTGTAAATTCAAAAAAACGTGCTCCTCCTTGATATACTGCTTTAAGCACTTGCTTAACTAATTCCTGGTCCTGGTGATAGAATAAAGGTACTAGCCCCAATTCTTTCATTTTTATCGCAATTTCTGGTCTGGATATTTTTTTCATATTTTTAAAATTTATGCCCAAAGGGTAAAATTGTCACTTGTTTATAAGAATTCAATATGTGCTACATTATTACCTCCAGCATCATGCCGGTTTCATAATTTCATCTTATAATTCGTCCTGAACCATCACCCTCAATTAATTCTAATACTTCTTCTTTACTTACCCTATTAAAATCTCCCACTATAGAATGTTTTAAACAGGAAGCCGCCGTGGCAAAATCAAGTGTTTTTTGATCTTCAAAATGCTGAAGCCCATAAATAAGTGCTCCCATAAAACTATCTCCTGCCCCCACACGATCTACTATTGGATAAATATCATATTCTGTAGATGATAATAGTTCTGCTCCTGTAAACATATCTGCCGACCATTTGTGATGAGAGGCGTTTAATTCTTTACGATTTGTAATGGCGATTCTTTGTAAGGAAGGAAATTTTTGTTGTAAGGCTTTAGAAAGTTCGTGATTATTCTGAAAATCTTTTATATTGAAAAACTGACTACAGGCATAAGCTCCCGCAAGCAAAACATCGCTTTGTTCCACTAGTTTGGTCATGGTTCCTTCAGAATTTGCACCTTCGTATTGCCAAAGATTTCCGCGGAAATTAAGATCTCCGGAAATTTTAATCCCCTTACTTTTGGCCACCTCAACTGCATGCAAACAAACTTTTGCAGCTTTTGCCGAAATTGCCGGAGTAATGCCTGACCAGTGAAACCAGTTACAATCTTCAAAAATCTCATCCCAATCAAACCATTCGGGTTCTATTTGTGAAAAAGCTGAATTTTCCCGGTCATAAATTATTTTCCCAGGACGATTGATAGCCCCGGTTTCCAAAAAATATAATCCTAATCGCTTTCCGTCAAATTTTATGTGATTTAAACCCACATTATTATTTCGTAAATCATTTATGGCTGATTTCCCTAAATCGTTTTCGGGTAAGACACTTAAAAATTCGGTTTTTAAACCAAAGTTTGCTGCAGTTATAAGCACATTTGCCTCACTCCCGCCGTAAACAACTTTAAAATTATTTACCTGCGAAAACCTTAGCGCATCTTCGCAAGACAGGCGCATCAATAATTCCCCTAGGCTCACCAGCTTTTTCATAAATTACTTTTTGTTCATTTCAGGAAATTCAAAATACGATTCTGCATTGTAATAACATATATCCTGAATTATTTTACCTATCCATTCTATATCTTCAGGAAGTTCTTTGTTTTCAATATCCTTTCCGAATAAATTACATAAAACGCGTCTAAAATATTCGTGCCTTGGTACAGATAAGAAACTTCTACTATCAGTTAACATTCCGACAAAACAGCTAATTAAACCCATATTTGATAATGAATTCAACTGTTTTTCCATTCCATCTTTTTGATCTAAAAACCACCAGGCAGAGCCATGCTGAATTTTTCCCTTCCGGGAATCACTCATAAAATTCCCGGCCATCGTAGCCATCACTTCATTATCTGAAGGATTCACGTTATAAAGAATGGTTTTAGGCAAATCTTCATTTCTATTTAGTGTATCTAAAAATTTTGCCAGCGGCTTAGCCTGGTTTAAATCTCCAATACTATCTACTCCTGCATCTTTACCAATCTGGTTGAGTAATTTGGAATTGGTATCTCGCACCGGGCCCAGGTGTAATTGCATGGTCCAGTTCTTTGCAGCATACAAACTACCTAATTTTAATAATAAAGCGGATTGATATTTATCAGACTCTTTCACAGTAAGGTTTTCTCCTGCTAATTTTTTCTTGAGTAAATTATCTATTTCATCCTTAGAAAAATCTTCAGCCAGCATTCTTTCCAAGCCGTGGTCTGAAAGCCTGCACCCGTGTTGATGAAAATATTCTATTCTACTTGCTACTGCTTTAATAAGGGAATCAAAATCTTTAATATCTATTTTAGTTTGATTTCCTATTCTTTTTAAATACGCTGCAAAATCATCATTTTCAATATTCAATAAACCATCTGGCCTAAAAGTGGGAAGCACTTTTACTTCAAAACCATCTTCCGCGATCTTTTTATGATGCTTTAAATCATCAGCAGGATCATCTGTGGTGCAAACCACTTTTACATTCATTTTCTTTAGCAAATTCCTGGTAGAATAAGCCTGGGTAGCAAGCAAAGAATTACATTGATTGTAGATCTTTTTGGCATTTTTCTCAGTCAATAAATCGGTAATACCAAAATAGCGTTGCAATTCTAAATGCGTCCAATGATAAAGCGGATTTCGCATGGTATAAGGAATGGTTTCTGCCCATTTCTGAAATTTCTCCTCATCGCTGCTATTTCCCGTAATATATTTTTCTTCAATACCAAGCGCCCGCATAGCACGCCATTTATAATGATCTCCGGCAATCCAGATTTCAGTAAGGTTTTTAAATTGCCTGTCTTCAGCTATGTCTTCAACTGGCAAATGGCAGTGATAATCTATAATAGGCATATCTTTAGCATAGCGCTCGTAAAGCTCTTTAGCAAAGCTATTTTCCAGAAGAAAATCTTCTTCAATAAAATTCGTCATTTAATTCACTCTTTTCGGTTGTTATCTTAGGGTAAAAACGGCTTCTTTAAACTGGGCTGCACCTAATTCCAGGCTCCTGGCAGAAGGGCTGGAACTTCCTATATAAATTTTAAATTCTCCTTTTTCGATTACACTTTCCCCATCATGGTTTACAAGTTCCATCATCTCTGGGGTAATTTCAAATTTTATTTCTTTGGAACTTCCTGCTTTTAAATTTACTCTTTTAATTCCGTAAAGTTGATATTTAGGCGCATCTACAGAAGTTTCTAAATCTGAAACATACAGTTGTACCACTTCTTCAGCTTCACTATCTCCCACATTAGATACTTCTAAACTAGCTTCCAGGTTTTGCCCTTTTCGAATTTTTTCTTTAGATAATTTTATATCAGAAAATTCAAAATCTGAATAGCTCAACCCATAACCAAAAGGATACATTGGTTCTGCATCCATATATTTATAGGTTCTTCCTTTCATCGTGTAATCTTCGTAAGGTGGCAAATCGTCCAGGGATTTTGGAAAAGTAATTGGCAATCTGCCTGATGGAGAAACCTCTCCAAAAATAATATCTGCAACCGCATTACCACCTTCCTGGCCGGGATACCAAACCATTAATACCGCGTCTGCTAGTTCGTGTACTTCTTCCAGGTTCATTGGGCTTCCCCCCGTAATTACAGCAATTACCGGGTTATCGCCGGCAGCTTCATTCAATTTTCGTAAATAATCCAGCTGATTTTCAGGAAGATTATAATCCAACCTATCTCCAAAAGTTTCTGAAGCTATAGACTCCCCTTCTTCACCTTCTAATACGCCGGAAATCCCTAACACGGCAATAGTAGCATCGCTATTTCCAGCATTCGGCGAAGCCCAATCCTGCGGGTTAGCATTTGGACGATCTAACAAAGTCCCCTGCCGGTATTGCAACTGACTTTGAGGTTCTATAGCCCCGGCAATTCCTTCAATAATAGTTACTAAATTAGGATTAACACCATGATAATTACCTAATAAAATCTCAATACTTGTAGCATTTGGCCCGGTAATAAAGTATTTCGTCAGGTCATTTTTCAAAGGAAGTACATCATCATTTTTAAGCATCACGATAGACTTTTGGGCAGTCTCCCTGGCCAATGCCCTGTGCTCCCTTGTATTAATATCTTTTGCAGAAAGTTTAGAATAAGGATTATTTGTAGGGGAATCAAAAAGACCAAGTTTAAACTTGGTTTTCATCAAAATGGCAAGTTGCTTGTCTATTTCTTTTTCGGTCACCAAGCCTTGATTTACCGCTTCTACCAAAGAAGGATAAACGCTACCACAGTTAAGGTTAACGCCGCTTTTTATGCCGAGAGCCGCAGCTTCTTCAGGAGTTCCCACAACATTGTGACCTCCATAAAAATCTTCCAATGCCCAGCAATCGCTTACCACATGGCCTTTAAAACCCCACTTATCCCGTAGCACATCGGTAAGTAAATATTCATTTGCACAACAAGGTTCCCCGTTAGTAGCATTATAAGCGCACATAATAGTCTCTACCTCAGCATTTACAAGAGCTTCAAAAGCTGGCAGGTAAGTTTCCCATAAATCTTTTTGTGAGGCTATTGCATTAAATTCGTGCCTTAATTTCTCTGGACCGCTATGCACCGCATAATGTTTTGCTGCAGCTGCCGTCTTAAGGTATTTATCATCATCTCCCTGCAGGCCTTTTACGAATGCCACCCCCAATTTTGCAGTAAGAAAAGGATCTTCCCCGTAAGTTTCCTGTCCTCTTCCCCACCGCGGATCACGAAAAATATTAATATTCGGAGTCCAAAATGTTAGTCCGCTGTATTGTCTTCTATATCCATTTTCAACGGCGGTATTATGATTTCCCCGGGCCTCATCTGAAATTGCCGAAGAAACTTTAAAAATTAAATCTTCATCAAAAGTAGCACCCATCCCAATAGCCTGAGGAAAAACCGTGGCGACACCAGAACGACCAATTCCGTGCAATGCTTCATTCCACCAATTATATTCAGGGATACTTAATCTCTCTATTGCCGGGCTATCGTGCATCATTTGCATCGCCTTTTCTTCTAAAGTCAATCGATTGATTAAATCAACAACTCTTTCATCTACACTTAATGACTCGTTCCTAAAACCATAATCCATGCCTTTCTCCTGGGCATTAATTGACCCCAGATTTCCGAAAACAAAAACCAACAGAAAGGCTCCCAATACTTTATAATTCATAATTTTATGAGTTTAAAGTTTATAAATCATTAAATAAACGATTTTTTCTTAAAAATGTCTTAACAAATTAAACATAAATTTATCATAAACACAACCGATTGCATACAAAATTTTGTCGGCAAGCTTTTTTTGTCTAATTTTCAGCTCACAATCGTTTGATAATATTATAATGAATTTAAAGAAATTTATTTCCCTGGCCTTTTTATGCCTTTTCGCAGTCAATATTCAAGCCCAGAAAGGTTATGAACTCTGGTTAGATTATACAGAAATACAGGATCCTGGTGTTGAAAAAAAATATGCACCTTTTCTAAATAATGTGGAATTAATTGGTAATTCTTCTACAATTCAGGCTATAAAGGAAGAGTTACAACTAGCTCGAGAAGGTTTTGCTTTTGAAAATTCAAAACTCAGTAATGATTCAAAATTAATTATTGGAATACAAAGTAAACTGCCAACGGCAATAAGAAACATTGTCAATACTGAAAACCTGGGAGAAGAAGGTTATAAAATCACTTCTCTTAATAATGGAAAGACTATTGTAGTAAGTGGAAATTCTGAGATAGCGCTTCTTTATGGAACTTACGGCTTGCTTCGCGAAATGCAGCAAAAAAATGATATTTCAGATTTAAAAATTGAAGAAAAACCGGAAATCCAGAAGCGTGTTTTAAATCACTGGGATAATTTAGACCGCACGGTAGAACGTGGGTACGCCGGTTTTTCAATTTGGGATTGGCATCTTTTATCCGAACTTATAAAACCCGAATATAAAGATTACGCCCGAGCTAATGCTGCAATAGGAATTAACGGTACGGTCTTGACCAATGTAAATTCTAACGCGCTAATTCTAACCCCTCATTATATTGAAAAAGTAAAAGCCCTGGCCAAAGTTTTTCGACCTTACGGAATCCAGGTTTACCTAACGGCAAGATTTTCTGCCCCAATTGAATTAGGCGATCTTGATACTGCCGATCCTTTAAATGAAGATGTGAAGCAGTGGTGGAAAAACATTGCTGATGAAATATATGCTGAAATCCCCGATTTTGGAGGTTTTCTAGTTAAAGCTGATTCGGAAGGCCAACCAGGACCTTTTCAGTATAATAGAACCCACGTAGACGGCGCCAATATGTTGGCCGAAGCGGTTGCTCCCCATAACGGAATCATAATGTGGCGAGCCTTTGTTTATTCTGAAGAAGATCCTGACGATCGCGCAAAACAAGCTTACGACCAGTTTATTCCTTATGATGGAAAATTTGCAGATAATGTTTTGGTACAGGTTAAAAATGGTGCTATAGATTTTCAACCTAGAGAACCATTCCACCCAATGTTTGGGGCAATGCCAGATACTCCTTTAATGATGGAATTTCAAATAACTCAGGAATATTTAGGCTTCAGCTCTCACCTGGTTTTTCTTCCAAAACTGTTTGAGGAAGTTTTAGACGAAGACACTTATGCCGATGGTGAAAACTCTACGGTAGCCAAAGTAATTGACGGCACAAATTCAAATAAAAAATTAACCGGAATAGCTGGGGTTGCCAATATTGGTACTGAAAAGAACTGGACAGGACACCCCTTTGGGCAGGCAAACTGGTATGGCTTTGGGAGATTGGCCTGGGATCCTTATATGGATTCTAAAGATATCGCAGAAGAATGGTTAAAAATAAATTTTTCTAATGAAGAAGACTTTATAAAACCTATGACCGATCTCTTAATAGAATCTCGCGAAGCGGTAGTAAATTACATGACACCTTTGGGACTACACCATATTATGGCCACCAGTCACCATTACGGTCCGGGGCCCTGGGTAGACGATCTTGGCCGGCCAGAATGGAACCCCGTATATTATCATAAAGCTGATAAAAATGGGATAGGGTTTGATAGAACCAGTTTTGGCAGTAATGCACTTGCCCAATACGCTAAACCTATTGAAGAAAAATATAGCAATCCTGAAACCACGCCTGAAAAATACTTACTGTGGTTTCATCATCTTCCCTGGGACTACAAAATGGATAATGGTAAAACGCTTTGGGATAATATGGCTCTACATTATCAAAAAGGTGTAGAACAGGTTGAAGAAATGCAGGCTACCTGGAAAAAAATGGAACAATATGTAAATGAAACAGAATTTAAAAAAACCTCCATGTTACTGGAAATTCAGTTAAAAGAAGCAAAATGGTGGCGAGATGCATGCCTGAGCTATTTTCAGAAATTCTCTGAAATGGAGTTACCTGCCGGAGTACCTGAACCAGAACATAACTTAGAATATTATAAATCAATAGAACGTCCATATGCACCAGGTATAAATCCTTCCTGGTAACACAAAAATTTATAAAAATGACCAAACAATTAACAGCAATCGTAACGGGAGCAAACGCTGGACTAGGTTTTGCAACAGCCAAAAAATTCTGTGAAAAAGGAATTAAAACTTACGTAAACGGAAGAAATAAAGAAAAGACCGAAGAGGCCTGTAAAGAATTAGGCGAAAATGCCATACCCTTTATTCTGGATCTTAATAATTTAGATCAAATTCCCGCAGCGATAGAAAAGATTGGGCAGGAAGCCGAAAGTATTGATATTCTGGTTAATAATGCCGGGATTAATATGAAAAAAGAATTCCTGGAAGTAACCAATGAAGAATTTCAGAATATTTTACACACCAATGTTTTGGGACTTTTCGCAATTAGTCGGGAAGTGGCAAAAATAATGAAGAAGCAAAACTCGGGTAGTATCATCAATATTAGCTCGATGGCTGCCCAATATGGTATTCCTAAAGTTATTGCTTATTCTGCCAGTAAAACTGCAGTTGATGGGATGACGCGTGCTATGGCTGTAGATTTAGCGCAATTTGGAATTCGTGTAAACGCGGTGGCGCCCGGTTTTATTGAGACTAATATGTCTCGAAAAGCTTTAAACAACGATCCTGAAAGAAAAAATAAGGTTTTATCCAGAACGCCAATGGGTAAATTAGGGCAACCTTCAGATATTGCTGATGCAGTTTACTATTTTGCTACTAATGAATCATCATTTGTTACAGGAACAATTCTACCGGTAGACGGTGGAAATTCAATAGGATTTTAGGATGATTGCAATGCAACAAACCATGCGATGGTACGGCCCTAACGATGTACTATCGCTAAAAGATTTAAAACAGGCCGGTATAACTGGAATAGTTACCGCTTTACACGAAATTCCCGTAGGTGAGATTTGGACCAAAGAAGCTATTCTGGAAAGAAAAAATCTCATAGAAAGCCACGGCCTGGAATGGAGCGTGATAGAAAGCCTGCCGGTGCATGAAGACATAAAAAAAGAATCGGGAAACTATAAAGAATACATAGAAAATTATAAAGTAAGCCTTCAAAATATTGGCAAATGCGGTATTCGCGTTGTCGCTTATAATTTTATGCCAATTCTGGATTGGGTTCGCACAGATCATTTTCATGAAAATGAAGAAGGTGCTGCAGTTTTAAAATTCGATCCTTTAAAATTTGCCTATTTCGACTTATTTCTACTGAAAAGAAAAAATGCAGAAAAAGATTATACCGAAGAGCAAATTACCGCAGCCAAAAAAGTAGGTGACAATCTTTCTTCTGAAGAAAAAGATGAACTTTTTAAAAGTATTCTTTTAGGATTACCGGGAAGTACCGAAAATTTTACAGCCGAAATTATTAAAGATCTCCTGGAATCATATTCACATATTAACGATGAAAAATTACGCAAAAACCTCGTTAAATTTCTATCTAAAGTTACCCCAACAGCTGAAGAAAGCAATGTAAACCTCGCTATTCATCCAGACGATCCGCCGTTTTCGGTATTAGGCTTGCCACGTGTAGTGAGCAACCACGAAGACCTGAAATTTATCTTTGAAAACGTAAAAAGTAAATCCAACGGACTCTGTTATTGCACCGGGTCTTTAGGTGCAAATCCTGCTCACGATCTTCTTGAGATTTACGATGAATTTGAAGAAAGAATTCATTTTTTACACCTCAGAAATGTAAAAAAGAAAGTAACCGGAGTATTTATGGAATCTAACCATCTGGATGGTGATGTTCCAATGTTAGAAGTGGTGAAACGCATTATAAAAACAATGCAAAAAAGGAATCAAAGTATCCCAATGCGTCCAGACCACGGCTACCTGCATACTTTAGAAGCCAATAAAAACTATTATGCCGGCTATTCTTTTATAGGTAGGTTAAAAGGGCTCGCTGAATTGCGCGGACTCGAATTAGGATTACAGGAATCATTTAAATAATTACTATGAAGCTTCCATATTTCTACAAAACTGAATTTTCGGAGAACATATCTATCCTGCGAGGTTTTTTATAACTCGTAGGTTTTAATAAAAGACATACCTACAAGGTTTTATAAACCTTGTAGGATTTACACAAACGTTTATACACATTAGAAACTATGAATTCACTAAAAATATTTAAAAAATCGGTTTTTATTCTGGCAATTGCTGCAGCGTTTACCGCTTGCAAATCTAATACCGATTCTGAAGAAAAAGAAGTTAAAGCTCAAACAGAAGATTCTTCAGAAATGGGACTTAAAGATTATTATGAAGACTATTTCCCAATGGGTGTGGCGGTTGCGCCAAATTCTGTCAAAGGAAAATCGGCTGAATTGATCAAAAAGGAATACAACAGTATCACGCCAGAAAATGTGATGAAAATGGGACCTATTCATCCCGAAAAAGATAAATTCTATTGGGAAGACGCCGATCTACTCGCCGAATTTGCAAAAGAAAACAATTTAAAAATGAGAGGACACGCCCTGGTTTGGCATCAACAAACCGGCGGTTGGATTTTTGAAAACGAAAATGGCGGCAAAGTAAATAAAGAAGAGCTGTTAAAACGAATGAAAAATCATATAGATTCGGTTGTTCCGCGTTATTCAGATATTATTTATGCCTGGGATGTTGTAAACGAAGCCGTGGCAGATGATTCTACGAAAGTATATCGAGAATCAGAATGGCTTAAAATTGCTGGAAAAGATTTCCTGGTAAAAGCCTTTGAATATGCTCACGAAGCAGATCCAAATGTGAAGCTATTTTATAATGATTACAATGCGATTATTCCTGAAAAAAGAGACCGGATTATTGAATTATTAAAATATCTCCAGGAAAATAATGCTCCAATTGATGGTGTGGGAATTCAGGCTCACTGGTCTATTCACGGACCTTCAGAAGAAGAATTAAGAGAAGCCCTAGATTTGTATTCAGCATTAGGCCTGGAAATTCAAATTACCGAACTTGATGTTTCACTTTATCCCTGGGAAAAGGAACGCCGCGAACTTAAAGAAGGTGAATCAGATGAATTTACTCCAGAACTGGAACAAAAACAAATTGAAGTTTACGATATGTTTTTTAGGGTTTTTAGAGATTACAAAGACGTAATTACCGGGGTGACTTTCTGGAATATTTCAGACAGATATTCGTGGCTAGACACCTACCCTGTTGCGGGACGAAAGAATTATCCGCTTTTATTCGATGAAAATTTTGAACGTAAAAAAGCATACGAAAAAGTGGTTGAATTTGAAACCCAACCCGAAACCAAAACTCCTTAAAAATGCCAAAACCATCAATTATCAATTTGCAAAAAGTTTGCTCTCTTTTTCTTTGTTTCGGCTTTCTCCAAATTGCTTTTGCGCAAAAGGATTATGTAAGTTTTGAGAAGGTTGAAAAGGCTTTTCCATTAAATTCTGTAAGGCTATTTTTAGACTCAGAAGATCACGAGGGAGTTCATTTAGTTGCTGAAGATCTACAAACAGATTTCAAAAAAGTAACCGGCAATGAGCCTGAAATTTATTCAGAAGAAATCAATGGAAAGTACCCGGTAATTATTGGAACTATTGGAAAAAGTAAATTGATTGATGAGTTAATTACCAGCGCTAAGTTGGACGTTTCTGAAATAGAAGGAAAATGGGAAAACTTCTTAATTGAAGTGGTTAAAAATCCATCGCCGGGAGTAGAAAAAGCTTTGGTAATTGCTGGCAGCGATAAACGAGGAACTATTTTTGGAATGTATGATCTTTCAGAAAAAATGGGAGTTTCTCCGTGGCACTGGTGGGCAGATGTTCCGGTTAAAAAAGTAGAGCAATTATATGTAAAACCAGGAAGCTATACATCGGGAACCCCAAAAGTTAAATACCGCGGAATTTTTATAAATGATGAAGAACCTGGACTTGGAAATTGGGCCCGGGAAAAATTTGGTGGCATAAATAGCAAAATGTATGAACAGGTTTTTAAACTTATTCTGCGTTTAAAAGGAAATTATTTATGGCCTGCCATGTGGGGAAAAGCTTTTAATGAAGACGATCCTAAAAATCCGGTCTTAGCCGATAAATATGGGATTGTAATGGGAACATCTCATCACGAGCCTATGGTTAGGGCGCAAAAAGAATGGGGCACGCATCGCGAAAATTACGGGAACGGTGAATGGGATTACCAAACTAATGCTGAAGGTTTACGCGACTTTTGGAGAGACGGTTTTGAAAGAAACCAGAATTACGAAAATCTCGTAACCATAGGAATGCGTGGTGACGGGGACGAACCAATGACCGAGGGCACCGCTATAGAATTACTGGAAACTATTGTCGCAGATCAGCGCCAAATTATTGAAGAAGTTACCGGGAAACCGGCAAGTGAAACCCCGCAGGTTTGGGCTTTGTATAAAGAAGTCCAGGATTATTACGACCAGGGAATGCGCGTTCCCGATGATGTTACTTTACTCCTTGCTGATGATAATTGGGGAAACATACGAAAATTACCAGACCCGGAAGATGAACCCCGGGAAGGCGGCTACGGAATTTACTATCATTTTGATTATGTAGGTGGGCCGCGGAATTATAAATGGCTAAATACCACGCAAATTGAGCGGGTTTGGGAACAAATGAATCTTGCGTATCAATACGACGCTACCGAATTATGGGTGGTAAACGTAGGCGATTTAAAACCAATGGAATTTCCAATTAGTTTCTTTTTAGATTTTGCCTGGGATCCGGAAGCTATAGATGCTAATGATCTTAAAGATTATTCGAAAGATTGGGCCAAAAAGCAATTCGGCGAGGAATATGCTTCGGAAATTGATGAAATCTTAGATACATACACTAAGTATAATAGTCGCAGAAAACCTGAAATGCTGAGTCCGGAGACTTATAGTTTAATCCATTATAATGAAGCGGAAAACGTAGTAAAAGATTATAATAAATTAGTTAAAAAAGCAGAAGAAATATACAAGAGACTTCCTGCCGAATATAAAGACGCCTATTTTCAATTGGTTTTGTTTCCGGTAAAAGCATCGGCCAATTTAAATGAATTGTATGTGGACACCGCCAAAAACCAATTGTATGCAGAACAAGGTCGTGCTATAGCAAATTCTTATGCTGAAAAAGTAAAAGAATTATATAACATAGATTCAGCATTAACTGAAGAATATCACAATATCGCCGATGGCAAATGGAACCATATGATGTCGCAAAATCATATTGGCTATACTTACTGGCAACAACCCGAAGAACAGGTTATGCCAGAGGTTAAAACCATTGAAGTTGCTAAAAAACCTGAAATGGGTGTTGCAATTGAAGGTTCTAAAGAATCCTGGCCCGCTTCAAATGAAACGGCAAGACTGCCAGAATTTACTTTTGTAGCAGATCAAAAATATTATGTTGAAATCTTTAATAAAGGAAAAGGAACTTTCGATTTTAAAGTAAAGAAAAACGATAAATGGATTCAGGTTTCAGAAGAATCTGGTTCAGTTTCAGATCAAAAGAGAATTTCAGTTAGTATTGATTGGAACAAAGTTCCAAAGGGAAAATCTACAGGAAATTTTAGTATTCAGCAGGGCAGAAAATCAGTTAAAATTGAAGTTCCAATCCATAACATCAGTCCTGGAAACATAAAAGGTTTTGTAGAAAGCAACAATTATATTGCTATAGAAGCTGCCAATTATAGCGAAAAAGGCAATAACGAAAAAGGATGGACTTTAGTGCCGAATTTAGGAAAAACACGCTCAACAATGACTGCTTTTGCTAAAACCCCAACCCACGGAGAATGGTCAGAAAATAATCCATACCTGGCATATGATTTTCATAATTTAAGCACAGGAAATATGAAAATAGAATTCCTGCTTTCTCCTACACTCGATTTTCATAATAAGGGAGGGTTAAGATTTGCGTATTCTATTGACGATAAAGAACCGCAGATTATTAATTTGCATCAGGATACTAAAGATGATTGGGGTACTTCGGTAGGGAATAATATTACCAGGGTAACTTCAGAATTAAATCTAGAAGAAAAAGGAAATCATACGTTGAAAATTTGGGCTATAGATTCTGGAATTGCGCTTCAGAAAATAATTATTAGAAAAGGAGAAATAGGAGAATCTTATTTAGGCCCACCAGAGAGCAAAACTGCTAAATAAACAAAATTGAAGAAGATTTTCAGCTTTAAAAACCTGATTCCAGCCAATTAAAAAATAGTATATTCATCAGTGTAAAACCATTTAACTAAAAACAAGATGAGCAACCTCCCAAGACGAAAATTTTTGCAACAAACGGCATTGGCCACAGCCGGTTTAAGTTTATCTGGATCACTTTTAGCAAATCCTATTTCTATTTTTTCAGCAAATGATACGGTTAATTTTGGGGTAATTGGTTGCAAAGGTATGGGCTGGGCCAATATACAGGCACATTTAAAATTACCTAATATAAATTGTATAGCCCTGGCAGATATAGACCAGCGTGTTTTAGATGAAAGATCTGCCCAGATAAAAGAAATAAGCGGCAAGGCACCAACACAGTATAAAGATTATCGTAAAATGTTAGAAAACAAAGATATTGATGCGGTAATTATAGGCACGCCAGACCATTGGCATTGTTTAAATATGGTAGATGCCCTGCAGGCTGATAAACACGTATATGTAGAAAAACCTCTGGCTAACAGTATTGAAGAATGTAACGTAATGCTTGATGCAGGCAGGAAGTATAATAAAATGGTTCAGGTTGGCCAATGGCAACGAAGCGGAAAACATTATGACGATGCCATAAAATATGTGCAATCGGGTGAACTTGGGCAAATTCGATTAGTTAAATGCTGGGCTTACCAGGGTTGGATGAATCCGGTTCCGGTTAAACCCAATTCTACTCCACCGGATGGTGTAGATTACCAGATGTGGTTAGGCCCCGCGCCAGATAGGCCGTTTAACGAAAATAGATTTCATTTTAATTTTAGATGGTTTTGGGATTACGCCGGTGGCTTAATGACCGATTGGGGCGTCCACGAGATAGACATCGCACTTTATGCTATGGGAGCAAAAGCACCAAAATCAATTTTAGCTTCAGGCGGAAAATTTGCTTATCCTAATGATGCTTCTGAAACCCCGGACAATCTCCAAACCGTCTATGAATTTGAAGATTTTAACCTCTTATGGGAGCACGCCACGGGTATAGATGGCGGAAACTACGGAAGAACCGAGGGTATAGCTTTTATTGGAAATAACGGCACCTTAGTAGTAAACCGTGATGGCTGGGAAGTTATTCCTGAAGGAGAAAATAAAAATGATGAATGGGTGACCAAAACTAAAAGAATAGATCTAATTACTCCACAAGAAAATGCGTTAGAAAATCACGCCGAAAATTTTGTATCAGCTATTCGAGTAAACGATAGTTCAAAACTCACCTGCGGCGTAGAAACCGGAAGTATTGCCGCAATAACCGCTCATATGGGGAATATCGCCTATAAAACCGGAAAAAAACTGTACTGGAATGCTGAATCTGGATCATTCGAAGATGCTGAGGCAGATGCGTTGGTAAGAGCTAATTATCATAACGGCTGGAAACTCCCAAAAGTTTAAAAATCCACGTCTCAAAATTACCAGCGAACCCCTTTTACATTCATCTCCAGGCTGTAAAGAGCCTGTTGAGCAGTGATAAAAAGGGTTTGTTGGTTTTTACCACCAAAAGTCACATTGGCTGTCCAATCTTTATCTATTGGAATATGCTGAATTTTATTTCCAGATTTATCGAAAACTGTCACGCCCTTACCGGTAAGATAAATATTGCCCTTATTATCTATCGTCATTCCATCTGAACCTAATTCAGTGAAAAGTTTTTTATCTGAAAGGCTTCCATCAGGATTAATTTTATAAGAATAGGTTTTATTAGCACCTATATCGGCGATGTACAAGGTTTTCCCATCAGGAGTTCCAATAATTCCGTTAGGTTGTACCAGATCATCCACTACAATATTTATTTCGCCCTGCGGATTCACATAATAAACGCGCTCCTCTTCAATTTCCTTTTCGGTACGTTCCCAGTAATCCCTCTGATAATAAGGATCTGTAAAGTAAAGTCCGCCATCCGGACCAATCCATAAATCATTGGGACCGTTTAACCGATTTCCCTGGTAAGAATCAACTAAAACTTCAACCTCTTGTTCAGGATTAATTTTCCACATTTCAGAATTTTTATCAGCAGCGGCTAGAAGATTTCCCGCATCATCAAAATAAAGTCCGTTTGCCCGGCCCGAATTTTCCATAAAAACCGAAACAGCACCATCTTCTGCAGACCATTTATGGATTCTGTTGTTCGGCTGATCGGTAAAATATACATTCCCCTCAGCATCTGAAGCTGGCCCCTCAGTAAACTCAAACTCGTTTGAAATAAGCTGGGGTTTTTGCCCATCTTTAATCAAATTCTTTTGTGAGCTACAGGAAATAAATCCTAATCCGAGGATTACAAACGATAACAAATTTAATTTCATAGTTTCCATAAAAAAGCCTTTCTCTAAAGATAAAGAAAGGCTTTTAAAAGCAATTTAATCTGCTATATTTTAAGGCAAAATTTATGTAGAAATCTTTTCTCCAAGGTTATTTATCGTCATTCTGAATTTATTTCAGAATCTAAGCTTCATAGAATTATTTCAAGTTAGAAGCTGAAACAAGTTCAGCTTGACGAACCCTCAGCCCTGGCCTTCCAAATTCTAAATAAATCTATAAAGTTTTAGAAACTTTGCAGGAATAAAATTACCACCTGTGATGTACTTCCTGTTTTAGATATTCATCATAAATTTTATTCATTTCTTTAATTTTGTCGTTGCTAAGTTCAGGTCTATCATATATTGATAAATTTGAAAGCAATTGTTCTTCTTTGGAAGCCCCGGGAATGGTACAACTAACTTCCGGGAATTTTAAAATCCACTGTAAAGCTATTGGAGCTAAATTTTGAACTTCCGGGAACAACTTTTTAAGCTCTTCGACGGCTTTTAGACCGCGATCGAAGTCTATTCCTGAAAAGGTTTCTCCTTTATCGAAAGCTTCTCCATTTCGATTAAAATTCCGGTGATCTTCTTTATCAAAACTGGCATCTTTATCAAACTTTCCGGTTAACAATCCGCTGGCAAGGGGCACACGGGCTATAATCCCGATATCCTTCTTTTTAGCTCGTTCAAAGAAAAGCTCTGAAGGTCGCTGCCTGAATAAATTAAATATAATTTGAACGGTTTCTACATTATCATATTCAATCGCTTTTAAAGCTTCTTCAACTTTTTCAACACTAACACCAAAATGCAATATTTTACCCTGATCTTTTAATTTTTGAAAGGTTTCAAAGATCTCGGGGCGATAATATACATCGGTGGGTGGACAGTGCAACTGGATTAGATCTAGCGCTTCAAAACCGGTTCTTTTAAGACTTTCTTCTACATAAGCGGTCAGTGCTTCAGGCGTATAATTCTGTGCCGTATGCGGGTTGATTTGTCTTCCACATTTAGTAGCCACAAAAACACGCTCAGACCTGGATCTAACCACGCGGCCTACAGCTTTTTCGCTTAAACCGGCTTCGTAAACATCGGCCGTATCAATAAAATTAATTCCTTTATCTATGGCGGTATTAATGGTTTTTTCAGCAGTTTTATCACTAAAACCGGATCCCCACTTTCCACCTATTTGCCAGGTTCCGAGGGAAATCTCTGAAATTTCAAAACCTGTTTTTCCTAATTTTCTATAATTCATATAATTTTTTTCTTCTTTCAATTTACAAAAACCTCACTACAAGATATAATCTGTACTTACAAAATTGGAAGTTTTTGAGTTTAATAATTCCTGTAAGATCTCATTATTGTAATCATTATCTTTTGAAGCTACAAAAGTCCTAATTGAGAAAGATCTTAAGGCATCGTGAACACTTAGCGTACTTACCGCGGAATCTTTTCTTCCAGTAAAAGGAAAAACATCTGGCCCACGCTGGCAGGAACTATTAAGATTTACCCGGCACACTAAATTTACCAGTGTATCTATAAGCGGAGCGATTTCCTGAATATCCTTACCAAATAAACTAACTTGCTGGCCATAGCTGGAATCAGCCATTTCATCTAAAATCTCCTGAATATCTGTAAAAGGTTTAATTGGTACCACGGGACCAAATTGTTCTTCCTGGTAAACCCGCATTTTTTTGCTTACCGGGAAAAGAACTGCCGGATAGATATAATTTTCTGAAATTTCACCGCCCTTTTCATTTAAGATTTCAGCACCTTTTTCCCTGGCATCATCAATTAATTCTTTAATATAATCGGGTTTATCGGCTTCAGGCAAAGGAGTAAGTTTTACGCCATCTTCCCAGGGATTTCCGAATTTTAATGCATCTACTTTTTTAGCAAAACGCTTATTAAATTCCTCCCTGACATCTTCGTGAACATAAATAATTTTAAGCGCGGTACATCGTTGCCCGTTAAAGGATAAAGACCCCGAAATACATTCTTCTATAGCCAGATCTAAGTCGGCATCTGGTAAAATAATGGCCGGATTTTTCGCTTCCAAACCTAAAACCAGTCGTAATCGGTTTTTATATGGGTGCTGATCCTGCAATGCGATAGCCGATTTACTATTTCCAATAAGCGCTAACACATCAATTTTTCCTGCCGCCATTATAGGTGCTGCTACTTCCCTGCCACGACCATAAATTACATTTACCACACCAGGTGGAAAACTGTTTTTGAATGCTTCAAGAAGTGGAGAAATAAGTAGAACTCCATTTTTTGCCGGTTTAAAAATTACGGTATTTCCCATAATAAGGGCGGGAATTAACAAGGCAAAAGTTTCATTTAAAGGATAGTTATACGGTCCTAAACATAAAACCACGCCAAGCGGACCACGGCGAATATGCGCGTGAATACCATCGCGTTTAAAGAATTTCGCACTATCACGATCTAATTGTTTATAATCTTCAATAGTATCATTAATATATTCAACTGTGCGGTCAAATTCTTTGCGAGAATCGGGGAGCGATTTACCAATTTCCCACATTAAATATTTTACAACTTCTTCCCGGTTAGTTTGCATTTCGGCCACAAAATTCTGCATACAGGAAATTCGCTCTGAAACCTTCATAGTAGGCCAATCGCCCTGCCCTTTTGCATAAGCTTTACAAGCTGAATCTAAAACTTCTAGCGCAGAATCTTTATCCATATGCGGAATAGTACCCAGTAAAGTTGGTTTGTAATTCTCTATGGAAGAAATAGTGGAATAAACCTCATCTGTCTGGCCATTCCATTTAATCAACTCCCCATTACTAAGGTAGTGTTGTTGATGAAGCAAGTTTGTGATCTGAAATTCCTGTGGTATTTTCATAATTTAAGTTTAAAAAGCTGGTTTAATAAGAGTTAGTTTTAAAATATTTTCTGATTTTTAGAAAAACAATTACCGGGACAAAAGCTACAGTTTCATCCCGGTTATAGTTGTTTTATTACTTTTTTTCTTCTCCAGAATTGGTTAAGAAAAGGTCTTCAAGCATTTAAAATTACACAAAAAAAACCTCACATTATTCTTCAGTATTGGATACAAGAAATTTATTAACCTTCAACCAGTGAATAAAAGCATCAAACCAGCGGTTACTGGTACGGTCTGGATTTCCAAGTCCGAAGCCATGGCCTCCATTTTGATAAAGATGAAACTCCACCGGTTTTCCGGCCTTATGCCAGGACTCGATTAAACCAAATTCTCCGTAGAAGAGAAAATCATCGGCAGCAATAACGTTGAACATAGGAGGAGCATCTTCTGGAACTTCTACTTCATTTAAACCTCCATAAATTGGAGCGATAAATGCCAGATCCATGGTTTTGGAATTAAGTGTTGAATGCATGGTAAGACCGGCACCGGCCGAAAATCCCATCATACCTATATTGTTTGTATCAACTCCCCATTCTTCAGCCCGCTCAACGATCATAGCATAAGCAGCCTCGGCATCTTCGAGTTGGTTAGAAAGGTTAGAACGCGGTCTTTCCAGGCGCGTTTCCGGCGTGTCATCTGAAGATTCAGCTGGAGGAGTGGCTGGTCTTTCCATGGACGCCCTAAAATCATCCAGAGATTTAGGAGTTGGGTGTAAGCGATATTTTAGTACAAAAGCGGTGATTCCCTGTTCTGCAAGCGCTTCGGCAACTTCCCAACCTTCATTACCTAAAGAAAGCCACCTAAAGCCCCCACCGGGAGCTACAATTACAGTTGTTCCGTTGGCTTTTTCAGGATCGGGCAGAAATGGGGTAAGAGTCGCTTTGGTTATATTTCTCGCCATGGGATCTCCCCACTGGCGAAACCAGGTTTCTGAAGCGGGTTGATCTTCAACCCCACCTGTTTCTAACGGAATAGCATTAGGTTCTTGAGGAGTTTCAAGAGGGTAGATTGTTCCGTCTTGCGCCATTCCCGATGCAGCAACGAGGAATAAAATCGACCAAATGGCAGACTTTGCTAAGTTAATTGGTGTGTTAGACATAATAAATTAGTTTTAAAGTTAGTTATTCAAAAAAATATAATTCACATTTTAAGGTTCACTTATTATTAATCGCATCTCCAATACTTCCTGCTCAACCTGGTCGATTTTAATATATCTATATAAGTTCCATTTTAGGCCTACTATTTACTCAGCAGTTATCTTCCGTTAAAGAAAATCATCACTCCAATAACCAATAGTACTACAAGAATAGAAACTACAATATCAACCCAGTTATAGCTGTTTTTGTTGTTTTTCTTTTCTTCTTCAGAAATTGTCTGGAACGTAAGATTATCGGTTTTAATTTTTGAAGGAATACTGGTTAAGAAACTTACCACGGTAATTAGCACTACACAGAAAAGGAAGAACCAGGCCGCGAAAGTTAAAAAGTTAATATCTCCTACCAGGAATAAGAACCCGTCTGGATCTAAGGAATCTTTAAATAATTCCAGGATAATCCTGAGAGCTCCTACAATAAATCCAACTACTAAAGTCACAAAAGCACCCTGTGCGTTTATACGCTTATAGAAAATACCCAGTAAGAATACAGCGGTAATTGGAGGTGCGATATATGATTGTACTTTCTGTAAATATTCATATAAAACTCCGGAAATATTCGCCATAATCGGGATCCAAATAATTCCGATGATCACGATAATCACAGTTGCGATTTGCCCGGTTCTCACCAGTTTTTTCTCCGGGGTATTTGGTCTCAATTTTTTATAAATATCTACCGTAAATAATGTAGAACAAGAATTAAAAACTGAAGCTAAAGAACTCATTAATGCAGCAAGTAATCCGGCAGCTACAAGTCCGCGTAATCCTGAAGGTAATAAGTTACTCATCAAAACAGGAAAAGCTTCATCTGGGCTATCCCAATGTAATTCTCCACGCATCTTAAGCGTAAGGGCGATAATACCCGGAATTAAGAATAAGAATACCGGAAGTAATTTTAGTAAAGCGCCAAAAATAGTTCCTCGTCTTCCTTCTTTAATATTTTTTGCAGTAAGTGCACGTTGTACAATATACTGGTCTGTACACCAATACCAAATACCAACAATTGTACTGGTAATTAAAAGTGATGGCCAGGGAAAATCGGGATCTGAAGCAGAGCGCCACATATTAAGATATTCGGGCGTTACGGTTTCTTTCATACTTGCCCAACCTCCTACTTCATCTAAGCCGATAAACGTAAGGGCGGCAGCACCAAGCACAAGAATAATAGCTTGCAGGGTTTCCGTATAAACAACTGCCCGCATTCCGCCTAAAACGGTATAAATACCGGTTAAGATTACCGTAGAAAGTGCTCCGGTCCAGAAATTGATTCCGAGTAAAGCAGAAACCACAATACCTCCCGCATAAATAGTTACCGAAATTTTTGTAAGTACATAGGCGATTATAGAAAATACAGATAACACCCATCTTGACCTGGCATCAAATCGTTTTTCGAGAAATTCGGGCATTGTAAAAACACCACTCCTGGCGTAAAATGGTAAAAATACCCAGCCAAGAATAAGCACTACCCAGGCCTGTATTTCATAAATAAGCATTGGCAGCTTATTCCCCGCACCGGCACCGGCAAGGCCAACAACGTGTTCTGACCCAATATTGGATGCAAAAATAGAAGCTCCAACAACAAACCAACCCACATTCCTCCCAGCAAGAAAATAATCTTCGGTATTAGACTGTTTTTTTCTTATTACCCAAAAGGCAATTCCTGCTAACACCAAAAAGTACAGGCTAATCGCAATCCAGTCATAAATATCTAATGCTTTCATAACTTATTTTACTGAAAATTTAAAACTGGTTTTTGAAGAATAAGTCTCTCCCGGCTCCAATACTACAGAAGGAAAACCTTCCTGATTTGGAGAATCTGGGTAATGTTGCGTTTCAAGACAAAAGCCACTTCTATGACCGTAGTTTCCCTCGCCATCTGCCTGGGGAAGTGTCCCGTCTAGAAAATTCCCAGAATAAAACTGAATTCCCGGCTCATTGGTGTGAACCTCCAGCATTCTACCACTTTCCTCGTGATAAGCGGAAGCTGCAAAGCGCATTCCACTATCCTGCTCATTTAACACCCAGCAATGATCGTAACCCTGGCCACGTTCCAGTTGTTCATTTTTTCCTTCAATATGCTGTTCCACGGTTTTCGCTTCGCGAAAATCAAAAGGAGTTCCTGCCACATCCTTTAATTCTCCTGTTGGGATCAAAGTTTCGTTTACCGGTAAAAATTCATCAGCATTTATTTCAATTTTATGATCTAAAATAGTTTCAGAAAAATCTCCTGAAAGGTTAAAATAAGCGTGCTGGGTTAAATTCAATACTGTTTTCTTATCGGTTGTAGCATTATAATCTACTTCCAGGGCGTTATCCTCAGTTAAAGTGTAAACCACCGTAGTTTTCAGGGTTCCAGGATAACCTTCTTCCATATCTTCACTTATATAAGAAAGGCTAAGAGAATTTGCACTGGCATCATCAACAGTCCAAACCACTTTATCAAAACCTTTTTCACCACCATGCAGATGATTTTGCCCGTCATTTTGAGCCAGGGTATACTCTTCTCCGTCTAAGGTGAATTTTCCATTTGCAATGCGATTTCCAAAACGGCCAATTAAAGCTCCAAAAAACGGATTGTCCTTGGTGTATTGCTCTAAAGAATCAAATCCTAAAACCACATTCTCAAATTCGTCGTTCTTATTGGGAGCTTTTAAAGAAGTAATTCTACCACCATAAGTGATGATTTTTACTTCCATTCCATTTTCATTGGTGAGCGTATATTGCGCTACTTTTTCACCATCAGATGTGGTACCGTAGTCTTCTTTTTGCATTTCCGTTTTTTGGCTTTTTTCGGTATTCATTTCATTTTCTTTAGTTTCAGCTTCCTTGTCGCTATTTTTACACTGAATAAAAAACAAGGACAGAAAAACTATCCCGAAGCCGAAAAGATTATTTTTTGAAATTTTCATAATTAGATGCGTTAGGTTAGAAATTACATTCCGTGTTGAAACATATGGTAATACGCCTCATTAGCGTTTATTTTATCTTTAAATTCCCTAATACTGGTTTTGTCATCAATAACTAGTAGTTCAATCCCGGCTATATCGGCAAAATCTTCCAAAAACTCAGTGGTTAATGCCTGTGTATACACCGTGTGATGTGCTCCCCCGGCTAAAATCCAGGAAGTAGCGGCAACTTCAAGATTGGGTTTTGCATCCCAAAGCACACGCGCTACCGGTAAATTTGGTAAATCGGCTTCCGGCGCTACCGCTTCCACTTCGTTTACAATTAACCTAAACCTATTGCCCATATCTATTAACGATGCATTTAAAGCATCGCCCTTTGGAGCGTTGAATACCAGTCTTACCGGATCTTCTTTTCCACCAATTCCAAGCGGATGAACTTCACAGGTTGGCTTAGCATCAGCAATTGAAGGACAAATTTCCAACATATGCGAGCCTAAAACATAAGATTTTTGTGGGGTGAAATGATAGGTATAATCTTCCATAAAAGAAGTCCCTTCTTCTAATCCAACAGCCATAACTTTCATAGCACGTAAAAGCGCTGCGGTTTTCCAATCGCCTTCTGCGCCAAAACCGTAACCATCTGCCATTAGCCGTTGTACGGCAATACCCGGAAGTTGTTTCAGCTTTCCAAGGTTTTCAAAAGTATCGGTAAAAGCTTTGAAACCACCTTCGTCTAAAAATGATCTTAATCCTAATTCAATTTTAGCGGCGTCCACCAAAGAATCTCTTTGTGAACCACCCTCTTTCAGGTCCTGGCTTAAGTTATAATCAGCTTCATATTTCTTCAGTAATTCATTTATTTTTTCTTCTGAAATTTTATCGATATGCGCTACAACTTCTGAAGAATCATAACCGTTTACGGCCATTCCAAATTTCATTTCCGCAGCAACTTTATCACCTTCGGTAACGGCTACATTGCGCATATTATCTCCAATACGCGCTACTTTTAGATGCTGCAGTTCGTCCCAACCTAAAACCACTCGAGACCAAATCCCAAGTTTTTGCTGAACGCGATCTGTTTTCCAGTGACCAACAATTACTTTACGCTTTTTACGCATTCTGCTCATCATAAAACCAAATTCCCTGTCTCCGTGCGCTGACTGATGAAGATTCATATAATCCATATCAATTTTACCCCACGGAATTTCAGCATTAAATTGCGTATGTAAATGGCAAAGAGGCTTTTTAAGTAAGCTTAGCCCCTTAATCCACATTTTGGCAGGCGAAAAAGTATGCATCCAGGCTACGATTCCAATACAATTTTTATTGGCATTGGCGTCCTGACAAATATCAGTGATCTCATCTGCGGTCTTTACCGTGTCTTTCCATACTATTTTCAGCGGAAGATGTTTCGACTCGTTAAGTCCGTTTACAATTGCCTTTGAATCGGCGGCAACCTGGTTTAAGGTTTCATCGCCGTATAAATGCTGGCTCCCGGTGACGAACCATATTTCTTTTGCTTCTATATTTATCATTTGAATTCAGAATTATTTAGTTTTTTAAAAAACCCCACAGGTTTTTGAAGCCTGTGAGGTGATTATTAGGGTAGATATTAATTTTGGCCGTAATAGGCATTTTTGCCGTGTTTACGTTCGTAATGTTTTTTGATTAAGGAATCCTTCATTCTTGGTGCTTCCGGATTAATTTGTTTGGTAAGTAATGCCATTTTTGCCACCTCTTCCAACACCTTACTATTGTACACAGCTTTGGCGGCGTCTTTTCCCCAGGTAAAGGGACCGTGATTACCAATTAACACCATAGGTACTTCTTCATAAGAAAGGTTTTTATCTTTAAAACAATCTAAAATCTGGATCCCGGTATTATGTTCGTAATTCCCTTCTATTAGTTCATCACGCATTGGCGGTGCGCAGGGAATATCGGCGGTAAGATGATCGGCGTGTGTAGTTCCAAAAATAGGAATATCTAATTGCGCCTGTGCCCATGCTACAGAATATGTAGCGTGAGTATGGGCTATCCCACCAATGTTTTCCCAGTTTTTATAAAGAAAAGCGTGGGTTTTGGTATCAGAAGAAGGCCGCATTTCACCTTCAATCACAGTATTATCAAAATCCAGGATTACAATGTCTTCCGGTTTTAATTCTTCATAGGGAACGCCACTTGGCTTAATTGCAAAAACCTTTTTTTTACGATCTACGGCACTTACATTTCCGAAAGTATAGATCACCAGGTTTAAGGCATCAAGTTCCATATTGGCCTCGTAACATTCCTGTTTTAGTGCTTTATATTTAGAGCTCATTCACGGTAGATTTTCGGTTAATATTATTTTCAACAAAAGCGCCCAATTCTTTATATTCTTCCATTAAACCGGCGTAAGTTTCCAAAGCTTCCGGTTCAGGATGATATTCGGCTTCAAAATCACTGCCCAGTTTTTTACTGGCCTCGATTACATTTGGATAAAGCCCCGCAGCAACGGCTGCATAAACTGCAGCACCAAGAGCAGGAGCTTCATCTGAAGAAGCAACTTTTATGGGCATATTTAAAACGTTGGCTAGGGTTTGCATAATAAAGGGCGATTTTCTTGCTACTCCCCCAATACCAATTACGCTATTTATTTTTACTCCTTCTTCTTCAAAACGATCTACAATTTGTTTGGAACCAAAGCAAATGGCATTGATAAGCGCTTTAAAAATATGAGGTGCTTTTGAACCCAGTGAAAGTTTGGTAATCGCACTTTTTAACTCTTGGTTAGCATCTGGAGTTCTTCTCCCGTTTATCCAGTCTAACGCAATAGGAATACTTTCTGAAAGCGGAATTTCTTCGGCTGCTTCAGAAAGTTTTTTAATGAAATCTTTATCAATTTCATCTCTAAGTTTTGCTTTTTGTTCTTCGGAAATAATAGCTGAATTGAAAACCAAATTCTCCAAAGGCCAGTTTAGCACATCTTTAAACCAGGCGAGAACATCGCCAAAAGCTGATTGTCCGGCTTCCAAGCCGATCATTTTAGGAATTACCGATCCATCTACCTGTCCGCAGATTCCGCGAACGGTTTTATCTCCAACATTTTCCTGTTCTGAAACGATAATATCACAGGTAGAAGTTCCCATAACGCGAACTAAGGTATGCTTATCTATTTTTGCACCAACCGCCCCGGAATGGGCATCGAAGGTTCCAACCGCGACTACACAATCGGTAGAAAGTCCAAGCTTTTCGGCCCAGACTGCACTTAAATTTCCGGCAACTTCATCTGAAGTATAGGTCTCGGTGTATAGCCTTTCCCGTAATTCACCTAAATAAGGATCCAGTTTATTTAGAAAATCTTTAGGAGGAAGCCCGCCCCAGCTTTCATGCCACATCGCTTTGTGACCTGCAGCGCAACGGCTTCGTTTAAAAGAAGCTAAATCCTGATTTGCAATAAGCATAAACGTCAATAGATCGCAATGCTCCATCCAGGAATAGGCGGCGTTTTTCACGGCTTCATCTTCACGAATAACATGCGCAATTTTTGCCCAAAACCATTCAGAAGAATAAATTCCACCTTCGTATTTGGTAAAATCTTCCCCGCCCCAGGTCCTGGCCAATTCGTTTATTTCATTGGCCTCGTTAATGGCGGTGTGGTCTTTCCAAAGTACCATCATTGCGTTTGGGTTCTCCTTCAAACCTTCTTCAAAAGCCAGCGGAGTACCTTCCTTTGTAACAGCAATTGGTGAAGAACCGGTAGTATCAATACAAATTCCTTTTACTGCAGAACCATCAACACTGGTTTTTGCTAAAACACCTTTTATTGTTTTTTCTAAGCCTTCAATATGATCTGCCGGATGTTGCCGAAATTGGTTGATTGCCGCATTACAATATTTCTTATCACGCCACTGCGGATAATAAAATGTATCAGTGGCCAGTTCTTCTCCACTCCCTGTATCTACAAGTACTGCTCTTACTGAGTCAGTTCCATAATCCAGGCCTATAACGTAATTCTTCATTCTTGGTATGCTATTTAAATCTTTTTTATTGCTATTCTTTTAATAATCTTATATTATAAATACCTGCTGTTCTGGATCCCGAGTTGGCTTCAAAACGTATGGTGATTTTTTCCTCTTCATTATATTCTAAATTGTTTGGCAGTTTATATTCTTTAGAAAAAAATTGGTCGCCTTTTTCACCATTAAAATTTTCTTCAACCAGAACTTTATCATTTATATAAATACTGAATTCCCTATTTGCATCTTTTCCGTAGTAAGTAATTTGAAGCTTGCTGGCGTTTTGTGCATTGTCTTCCAGCTCGTAACTGAACCATCCTGAAGCATCACGCCAATGACGATTTTGATGAACGCCGGTATTAGAATTTTTACTTTGAATAAAATGATCTGATTCCGGTTGCTGTTCACCGGGAACTACCCTGTCTATGGTATTTGCTTCCAGTTCACGCTCAACGATTTCCCTTTCCTTTAAGTCTTTTTGTTTTTTCTGGTAACTTTCTTTCGTTTCCAGTGGAAGATAAATGGCATATCTGGACTCGTGGATATTATAAAAAGGAATAAATTCCTGTTCCTTAAACTTTTCTGGATAAATACCATCGGCTACTGAAAAAATTAGATTTTCACCCGGATTCTTTTTGACTTTTTCCACCAGATCTTCTAGATTTTCAGATAAAAATACAGGCATTTGAGAGATTGGTATTTGAGTACCATCTGCAATATGGCCACCCCGACTGTCATCAGCAAAAACTCCTTTTTGATCTTCCTTCCCGGTTTTTGTTCCCAAAACAATTGGTCCATACTTTAACGCAGCATAGTCTGAACCATCGGGAAGTTTTTCAGCTGTAATGTGCATAGGTAATTCAACTCTTATTTTATCCCCGTTTTCCCAGGTTCGGTTAATGCTTACATAAGAACCCGGATCCTGATTTACTGCAAAAGATTCTTCATTTATAAATATTTTAAACTGACCTTTTTTTACCCAGGAAGGATACCTCAGATGAAGAATAAAATTTTTCGGCTCCTTAGTCTTAATACTAAGATTCGTGGTTTCTTCTTTTGGGAAATCAGTTTGCTGGAGTATTTCTACATTTTGTTTTTCCCATTTTAAGGTAGAAGGAATAAAAAGATTTACATACAACTCGTTTTCAGAATGGGTATAAATAAACTGGTTATACTTTCCGTGATTTTCAATTCCGGAGCCTACACAGCACCAAAAACTCGTTTCCGGCTGGGAGTAAACCCGGTAATGGCCGGGACGCATTGGAGTAAAATATACAAAACCTCCTTTTTCTGGATGCTGGGAAGAAAGAATATGATTGTATAATGCTTCCTCATAATAATCTATATATTTTTCATCTGGATTAGTAAGAAATAATTTCTCACTTAACCTTAACATATTATAGGTGTTACAGGTTTCTGGCCCCTGCTCGCTGGAAATCATTTCAGAAAAATCTGTAGTAGGATGAAAATGCTCCCTAACACTATTTCCTCCAATTGCTACCGAGCGTTTATTGACCACGTTATCCCAGAAATAAGTCGCAGCAGTATGATAATCTTCGTTGTCATCTAAACCAGCAATTGTCTCAAAACCAATTACTTTAGGAATCTGCGTGTTGGCATGCATTCCATTTAGAATATCATTATTCGAGGCTAATGGTTTAAGCAGTTTTTGATGTGAAAATTTATAGGCCAATTCCAGGTATTTTTCTTCACCGGTGATTTTGGCCACATTTGCAAAAACTTCATTTAAACCACCGTGTTCGGAAACTAATAACTCCTGAATTTGTTCTTCTGAAAGCCCGCTGGTGACCTGCAGCATCCAGTCAGAAAAACTGATCAACATATCTTTGGCCTTAGATTTTCCGGCAATTTGATAAGCATCCCGAAGCCCTGCGTAGGTTTTATGAATGTTATATAGAGGCACCCATTTTCCATTTAAGCTAAAACTTGCAGCATCAATTTTGCCTTTAGAAATTTGACTCCATAATTCTTTACTTCCGGGAACGCCACCTATGTATCCGTTAGCATTAGCTTGCTGCGCTCTTTCTAATTCATTTAAACTATAGGTAAGCAACGAATCGGCTTTTTCACTTCCCGCTGAAGCCTGCATCTGGGCCAGGGCAGTAAGATAATGCCCCCCAATATGACCATCTAAGCCTGAATTTTCCCAATTGGTATAACTTTCTGCCTTTGGCTGCAACCCGGCTTCACGTAAAAAAGGTGCTAAAAGTTTATCGGGATTTAATTCTAAGATATAATCTAAATCAACCAGCATCGCATTGCGAAAAGGACCTTCTTCTAGGCTGACATCCTGAAGCTTAAAAGTTTCTAATTTGGTTTGCTGGCCAAACATAAATGTTGAGGCCAGGCAAACTAATAAGCTAAAAAGATTTATTTTAAGATCAGCAAAGGAAAATTTCATTTTAAATTATTTAGACGATAATACTACTACAGAAAAAGGTGGGAGGCTAACTTCCAACTTGCCTTTTCTCAATTTAAAATCTTTAAATTCAGCAATATTTATTTTATTAGGATTATCAAAAGTATTGTGATCCTGGATTTTCCCTGATTTCAGGATTTCAGCTTCAATATTATTAACATCTAAACCTTCCAAATCTATTTCTACTTTATGCTCTGCACTGGCATCAATATTTACCAATGAAATATTGGTATTTCCGGTTTCATTTTTAGAAGCTGAAACAGAAATTGCAGGCAACGATTCTCCATTGTAGGTATATTCAGGAGAATCAAACTCAACGGGTAATAACTGCGCATCGTGGTGTACGGTGTACATTTTAAATACGTGGTAAGTTGGCGTAAGAATCATTTTTTCACCTTCGGTTAGCGCCACTGCCTGTAAAACATTTACAGTTTGCGCCAAATTGGCCATTTTAACCCTCCCACTATGATTATTAAAAATGTTTAAGGTTGTACCGGCAATCATAGCGTCTCTCATAGTATTTTGCTGATATAAAAATCCGGGATTAGTACCTTCTTCAACGTCGTACCAGCCGCCCCATTCATCTACTACAAGATCTATTTCATTTTTAGGGTCATGCTTCTCCATGACTTCTATATGCCCTTTAACAAACTCATCCATTTTAAGCGCTTCTTCCATACTTTTAAAATAGATCTCCTCGTCATAGCCTGTAGCTGGACCTTTATTTTCCCAATCTATTACTGCATAATGGTGAAGACCAACGGCTTCAATTAAAGATTTTGGAACTTCTTTCATTAAAACTTCTGTCCAGTGATAATCGTCTCCGGAAGCTCCGGCGGCAATTCTGTAAAGATTGTCTTTATTTTCTCCGGCGGTCATAAAGGTTGAATACTGCTTATATATATTCGCGTAATATTCAACGGTCATATTACCACCGCAACCCCACATTTCATTTCCAATACCCCAATATTTTACTTTCCAGGGTTCATCTCTTCCATTTTCTTTCCTCAGCTTAGCCATAGGACTTCCTTCTGGATGGTTTGTATACTGTACCCAGTCCATAAAATCCTGAACTGTTCCGCTTCCTACATTTGCCGAAATAAAAGGCTCTGCACCCAGTTCTTCACAAAGGTTTAAAAAATTATGAGTACCAAAGCTGTTATCTTCGGTTACGCCACCCCACCAGGAGTTTACCATAGTAGGTCTGTCTTCCTGGGGGCCAATACCATCTTTCCATTGGTAAGTATCAGCAAAACATCCTCCGGGCCATCTTAGGTTTGGTATTTGTATTTCCTTTAAAGCTTCAATTATATCTATTCTCACCCCATCTTTATTTGGGATAGCACTGGTATCTCCTACGTAAAATCCATCATAAATAGATCTGCCCAGATGTTCAGCAAAATGCCCATAAATATGCTTACTAATTTTAGGCGCATCTTCTGCCGTTTTGAATGAAATTTTTATCTCCTGCCCCTGTACATTAAAAACGAAGCCGAGCATAAGAGCAAATAAAATTTTAACTTTCATATTATTATTGATTTACAGTGAATTAAATATCTTTAAACTCCTTAAGTGTTAATTATACATTTCCAAATATAAATAAAAGTAAATCTCAAAAACAATTTTTCTTTAACAAATTTTTAATTTTGTAAGTTCAGAAATTAAATTCAATATTAGCATGGCCGCGTTTCGGTTTTAAATTTCAGGTAAAAAATGGTTCAGAAATACCAATTAGAAGACAAAGTTCTTCTGGCAGTAGATTGTATAATATTTGGTTTTGATGAGGAAGATTTAAAAATTCTTCTTATTAAAAGAAATTTTGAACCCGAAAAAGGAAAATGGTCTTTGATGGGAGGTTTTCTTAAAAGACACGAAAACCTTAATATCGCTGCTAACCGTATCCTTTATCAACTAACCGGAATTGAACAAATTTACATGGAGCAGTTGTACGCTTTTAGTGAAGTAGACCGGGATCCTGCAGAAAGAACCATATCGGTAGCCTATTTTGCCCTTATTAATATTAAAGAGCATGACAAGGCTCTAATTGATAAATATTCGGCCAAATGGTTTAGCGTCACAGAACTTCCCGAGCTTATTTTTGACCATTCTGAAATGATTACCAAAGCTATAAAAAGGTTACGCTACAAAACTTCTAAAAAGCCAATTGGTTTTGAACTTCTACCCGAAAAATTTACGATGCGCCAGCTTCAAAAACTTTATGAATCTATACTTGGAGAAAAGCTGGATAAACGCAATTTTATCAATAAAATCAATGCTTTAGATATTTTAATTAAACTGGAAGAAAAAGATATGAATTCTTCCCGGAAGGGTTCTTTTTTATACCAGTTTGATGCCGAAAAATATCAGCAGAAAGTGGAAGAAGGTTTTTCTTTTAAACTATGATTTAGCAAATACTACCCAATATTTTTTTCTAAATATTTTCAATAAAAAATCCTTTTGAGAGTAGTTTTATCGAACTTAATGAATAATCAACCGTAAAATTGAAATTAAAACTTTTCTCCCAAAAGGATGAAAATAAGTATTTATTGGGGCGTAATTTTTATAAATCTCTAATAGATTGCTAATTTAAGAAAAAAATTATAACTTGTGGTCATACAAACCATAAGTTTTTTATGCTGCGCCAGTTTTAATGAAAAATTTCAATAATTAATTATTCTAAAAAAGTTCTACACCCTAAAAATTACGATGAGGTCTATATGAAAGCACCCAATTTTAAAGTAGCCTGTTTAAATAGATGCTATTTATTATTAACCATCCTTCTATTATCTCCACTCTTCAATTATGGGCAGGTAGGAAATCTATTTTCTACAGATGCAGAACTTTCCAGTAGTTTAATTAATCAAATCTTTCAGGATAGCAAAGGCTATATTTGGATTGCCACCGAAGATGGTTTAGACAGGTACGATGGGGCCAAATTTTCAATTTATAAACAAGAACGGGAAGATTCTACTTCAATCTTAAACAATTATGTAAAGTCCATATTTCAGGATAGTGAGGGTGTTTTATATTTCGGTTTTTTTAATGGTTTACAATATTTTGACCACGCTACTGAAGAATTCCATGAAATTCCTCTCTTAACGGAAGATAGTTCTGCCTATCCCGCGCACGTTACCACTATGCTTGAAAGAGAAAATGGAGAAATTTTAATAGGAACTTCTGGGCAGGGCATTTTAAAATTAAGCCAGGAGAATGGTAAACCTGTTGCTAGGAAGTTTCCCGAGATGGTTCCCACTTCGTTTCTTGAAAAAATTTTTGAAGATAGAAATGAAAATCTATGGGCCATAAGCCAGGATAAAGGGCTATTTAAAATAACGCGCGAAGGTAAAATCACCGAGTATTTTAATGAAAATGATTATGAAACTCAAATTTCCAGTATTACTCAAGATCAAAATGGGAATTTGTACGTGGGGAGTTTGAGTGCGGGCCTGTTTAAATATAACCGTGAAAAAGATAATTTTAAATTTATAGAAGACTCTAAAAATCTACCGGTAAAAACACTTTTTGTAAATAAAGAGAATGAAATTTTTGTGGGTACAGATGGGATGGGTTTAAAGATCTATGATCCTGTAAGAGAAAAAATGAGTGTGAACGATTTTAGCATTGCTAATTTCGATTTTAAGAAAACTAAAATTCACTCTATAATGCAGGATAAAGCCGATAATCTTTGGCTCGGTATTTATCAAAAAGGAGTTTTACTAATTCCAGATAAGGCCAATAATTTTAATTATATAGGCTATCAATCGGTAAAAAACAACATTATAGGTTCCAACAGCGTGGTATCTATATTTAAGGACAGGCAAAAGATTTTGTGGGTAGGTACCGATGGGGACGGATTATATGGTGTAACCGAAGATAAAAAACAGCGTTTTCATTTAGGTCAAAATGGGATACAGGGATCGGCGAGTATTATGAGCATTTTCCAGGATTCCGAAAATGAATTATGGATTGGCACGTACCTTAACGGTCTCGCAAAAGTAAATAGGGAAACGCAGGATTTAAAATATATTGAGCCTTTTAAAGACGACAAAAATAATACCGTAGAACGCGTCTATAATATTACTGAAGATAGCAAGAAAAATCTTTGGATTGGTACCCTGGGATACGGACTTTATTCTTATAATCTTGAAACCAAAGAAAGCACAAACCGTAATGTTATTGAAAATGGAGCCCCTTTTGACCAGTTATACAATAAATGGATTAACTGCTTACTCCTATCTAATACCAATAAGCTTTATATAGGTACTTATGATGGGCTTGCCACCCTGGATTTAGAGAAAAATAGCTACCTGAACCAAAAAGGTGAAAACCATATCTTAACCAATAAAATTGTTTACAGCCTATATGAAGATGAAGAAAATAATTTATGGATTGGAACTTCTGAAGGTTTATTTTACAAACCACATAACGATACTATTACCCAAAACTACACTATGGAGCAAGGCCTTCCCAGTGATGTAATAAGCGCGATAGAGGAAGACAGCAATAATAATTTGTGGATAAGTACCAATAATGGTATTTCAAAATTCGAACTTCAAACCAAAGAGTTTAAAAATTACTATTTCCGGGATGGGCTTCAGGGAAATGAATTCAATAAAAACGCGTCTTATGCTGAAGCTAATGGTCGCCTATATTTTGGAAGCACCAACGGTATCACTTTTTTTGATCCTTCAGAAATAACTTCAAAAGGAAGTGATGTAGATTTAAGAATTACAGGATTTTATCTTCAAGACGAACCGGTAAAAAAAGGAATGAAATCTGGTTCTTATTCCATAATAGAAAAAGCAATTACTGATGCTGATACTATTGAACTGGCTCATAACGATAACGATTTTAGTATTGAATTTTCTTCGTTTGCATTCAAAAACCAGCAGTGGATTACGTATTCTTATTCCCTTAATTCAGAAAACTGGATAAAATTAAGGCCTGGGATGAATACCGTAACCTTTAATAACCTTGAACCTGGGACCTATAATTTTAAAGTAAGAGCTAAAGATTATGGAGAATACTCCAACGAGCAGGAACTTAGCATAATTATTCACCCGCCCTGGTATTTTTCAAGCTGGGCCAAATTAGGCTATTTATTACTGCTTATTGTTATTTCTTATGTTATAGTGCAGGAAATATTACAGCGACGTAAAACAAAGAATGAGTTACAGGAACATTTACGCGCAGAACAGATTAATGAAGCTAAGCTGCAATTTTTAACTAATATTTCTCACGATATAAAAACCCCAATTTCCTTAATTATAAATCCGTTAAAAAAACTTATAAAATCCGATACCGAAGAAGATCGCCAAAAGCTCTATAAAATTATGGAGCGAAATTCTGAGCGGATTTTGCATCTTTTAAACCAATTAATTAATGCCCGAAAATTTGACCAGGGAAAAATTGAATTGAAATTTCAAAAAACTGAAATAATAGGTTTTGTAAAATCTATAACTTCACTTTTTGACGACCAGATTGAAAGTCACGGAGTCAAATTCGAGATTAATCATCCAGATTCAGAAATAACAGCTTATATAGATCCAAATCATTTTGATAAGATAATTCAGAATTTAATTTCCAATGCTATAAAATTCACTCCCCAAAATGGGACTATTGAAGTGAATATAGGCACTCATGAAAAAAAGAACCAATTTTACATTAGCGTAAAAGATAACGGCGTTGGCATCAAGGAAAGTGAACTAAATAACGTCTTTAACCGTTTCTACCAGGTCTCTAATAATGAAAGCAGACAGTTTGAAGGTACAGGAATAGGCCTGCATTTAACCAAATCTATAGCCGAACTTCACCACGGCACCGTTAAAGTTGAAAATAATAAGAACCAGGAAGGTTGTAAGTTTATAATTAGCGCACCCTTGGGAAAAAGCCATTTAAAAAAAAGTATGATTGCTGAAGAAACTTCTGCCACTTCATATCCTAACAAAGAAACTCATGCCATACATATTATTCCTAATAGAGAGGAAGTAAAAAGTCCTTCAGAAAAGAATAAACCTACCGTTTTAATAGTTGATGATGATGATGAAATAAGAAATTATATCGCTATAGAATTACAAAACCATTACAACATTATAAAAAAAGAAAACGGAAAATTAGCTCTTCCCGAGGTGATTAAAAACGCTCCCGCTTTAATAATTAGTGATGTAGTAATGCCCGAAATGGACGGTATAACGCTTACGCGAAAAATCAAAAAAAATATTCATACCAATCATATCCCTGTAATTCTTTTAACGGGTAAAACCGATAAGGAAACTAACCTGGAAGGGCTGGAAATAGGTGCAGATGCTTATATCAACAAACCCTTTAATATAGATATCTTAAAAAAGACGGTAAAAAATCTCATTAAAAACAGAAATGTTTTAAAGAACACTTATTCCGGAAACCAATTACACGAAGAGAAAATTAAGCATATAGATTTAAAATCTGGTGATGAAACCCTGGTTGAAAAATTTATGGAAGTTGTGAATAATAATATAAGCAATCCAAATTTAAATGTAGAAATGGTTGCTTCAGAATTAGGTATAAGTCGGGTTCATCTTTATCGTAAATTAAAACAGCTCACCAACCAATCGGCTGGAGAATTAATCACAAATATCAGGCTGAAAGAAGCTGCCAATTTACTGATTTCCAAAAATATTAATATAGCTGAAGTAGCCTACGCGGTTGGTTTTTCCAGCACGTCAAAATTTTCAACCAGGTTTAAAGATTTGTATGGAATGCCTCCAACAAATTACCGGCAAAAGCAAAAACACGCTTAATTAACTTTAAAAAAGAGTCAATAATTTAATCCTCAGCTTGAAATAACAACGGAGCGAGCTGGTGTAAGCTACGACGCCAGGTATGGAATTCGTGCGCTGTTCCCTCAGAAACGTATGAAACCGCATTAAAACCTTCCTTTTGCAATTCAGAAACTGCACTTTTTACGGCATCAGGTCTTTCCTTACTGCCGGTACTAATAAAAATTAATTCAGGCTTGGTTCTATCCTCGAGTTCCTTCGGTTCATAAATACCTCCACTAAACAGAGCGTAGTGAGAAAACACATCAGGCTTGTTTAGGGTTATAAGTTTTGTTTCAAAAGCTCCCATAGAAAGGCCAGCCATTGCACGGTTTTCCTTATTGGCTTTTGTTCTGTAATGAGTATCTATATAAGGAATTAATTCGTTTACCAACACCGTTTGAAAAGGCTTGATATCGAAGTCTTCTAAACCTCCAAATTCTATTTCGTTGGTCATGCCATAGGTCATCACTATGATAAAAGGTTTTGTTTTTCCTTCCGCCAGCAGGTTATCTATAATAAGGTTGGCACGCCCCTGATTGGGCCAGGAAGTCTCATTTTCGCCATACCCGTGTTGTAAATATAAAACCGGATAGTCTTTCTGTGGTTCCAAATCATACTCGGGTGGTGTATAAACAAAAGCTCGCCGCGAAGTATCGGTACTTTTTGACGGAAAAAGGATTTGTTCAACCTTACCGTGCGGAACATTTTTTAAAGCAAAGAATTCCTGATCTTGAGCCGGCACTTCAATACCGCTTCCCCAGCGATTTGCTCCATAAAAATATAGACTCCCGGGATCGGACACAGAAGCTCCATCTATGTTTAACTGATAATAGTGAAAACCTACATCCTGCGGTGCCGATTCACCTGTCCACACTCCTTCTTCATCTTTTTCCATATCGTATTTCACCCCGCCAATATCCAATTGAACCTTTTGGGCTTCAGGAGCAGATATTTGTGTGCGAACCTGTCCTTTCTCGTTAACCATAGGATATTCACTACCCGGCTGATTTACCGGGGAGGGTTTAAACTCTTCCTCATTGTTCCTCCCTTGACTCTGTGCAATTCCAGGGTGAAACAAATAGGCTAAGCTTAGAACGAGTATTAATTTATAGTGTTTCATAATAAGTATTTTAAATGTTAATAATTAGATTAGCCTATCCAGAAAAATCTTCTTATTTGAACAACAGCGGTGCAAAAGAATAAAGGTTGTGGCGCCACACTGGCCAGGTATGGCCGCCGGGATATTCACTATAATCATACTTTATTCCCATCTCATCAAATTTGGCCATCATCGCTTTATTATTGTTATAAGCTATATCTTCTTCACCACCCATAGCAATCCAGAAAGATTTAAGATTGTTATTAATTTTAGCGGCATTTTCTTTCATAAAAGCATATTCCGGCCTGGTAAGTTCTGGATTGTCTGTAAACCAGCCGGAGCTAAAAACTCCTAAATGAGAAAATAGATCGGTATTTCGAATACCAGCATATAAGGTTTGAAGGCCGCCCATGGAAAGCCCGGCCAAAGCCCGGTTTTCAGCCCCCGGTGCTACACGATAATTATTTTCTACAAATGGAATTACAGCCTGTTTCAGCTCCTGCTCAAAAGTTTGAAGTGATTGCTGAAAAGAATTACGGGATCCTAAATTTCCATCCATCATTACCACCAGCATAGGTTCAGCTTTGTTTTCGGCAATAAGGTTATCCAGAATCAAATCGGCACGTCCCTGGGTAGACCAGCCACGTTCGTCCTCACCTCCACCGTGCAGTAAATATAACACCGGGTAATCTTCATTTGAAGCGTCGTAACCCGGAGGAGCGTAAACATACATTCTGCGCCAGCTATTAGTTACTTCTGAAAAATAGCGTTTAATCCGTACATCCCCGTGCGGTACATCTTTTAGAGCATAAAATTCTCCCTCCCGGGATGGAATTTCAATTCCGCTTGCCATTCTACCCATTCCGTAAAAGGTTTCGCTGGCAGGATCGGCTACTGCTACATCGTCTATTACCAAAGAATAATAATGAAATCCCTGACCTATAGAATCAGTAGTAACCGTCCAGGCTCCGCTGGAATCTTTTTCCATATCGTATTTTTTCCCGAGATCAATTTGGACCTTCTTTGCTTCCGGAGCATTTATACGGAAGCTTACGCGATTGTCCGGCAAAATCTGCGGATAATCAGCAGAACGAATATTTGTTGAAGCAGGAGTTCCTAAAACCGTGTATTCTGAGAAAGATGATTCATCTACCGGTTTAAATAAAAATTGGCTAAACATATAAAGCCCGTTCTTCCAGACTTTAAAATCGTGCCCACCGGGCTCCAGATAATAGATGTGCGACACTCCTTTCTGAAAGAGATAATTATGAGTACGCTGACTGATGTTAATAAGATCATCCTTATCCCCACAAGAAATAAAAAGTAGCTCAAGTTTTTCTTTGGCTTCCTGGGGATTTGGTAGCAGCACTTCAGGTTCTTTGGTGTTGGGTGCAGCTGAAAAAGCTCCCACCCAGGCAAATTTATCGAGATTGCCAAGACCAAAATTCAGGGATTGACCACCACCCATAGAAAGCCCCGCAATAGCTCTATTCTCACGATCTGTCAGCACCGGATAATTCTTTTCAATAAAAGGAATCAGGTCATTTAATAAATCACTTTCAAAACGGCTAAAAGCTTCAATTTTATCCGGCGCAAAGATATTCCCTTCGGCACGGTCGTTTTTCATCGCTCTTCCGTTAGGCATTACCACCAGCATCGGTTGAAGCCTGTTTTCAGCATAAAGATTATCAAGAATTACCTGCGGATTAGCTCCTTTCAGCCATTCTTTTTCATCCCCACCAATACCGTGAAGCAAGTATAACACAGGATACTTCTTTTCTTTTGAAAAACCCGGTGGAGTATAAATTAATGCTTTTCGCGTATTTCCAACCGTTTTGGAAGCATAACTAATTGTGTCAATTTTCCCGGTGGCAATGCCTGTGCGTTCCTCATCAAAACCCTGAGGCATTTCTTTGGAAATCTCCTGCGCCGATGAAGAAAGTCCTAACATCAGGAGAAAAATTAATAGCGTACTGATTTTTTTCATAGTACAAATAGTTTAAATAGTTATCAATTACTTCAAAAGCGGAAGCATTTTTTCGGCATAACGCTCCCCCAATTCCCTATATCCTGCTGCTGAAAAATGTAAACCATCATCCACCCCTTCACAACCTTCAGAAGAAACGATGTGCGCGTTGGGAATTTTCTGTGGAAGCTTTGCGAGTATCTTATTCATACTGGCACATTTGCCGTCCTGTTCTTCTGAAACCATTTCTCCGGCTATTAGCGGAACTTCCTTAGCATTTAAACTCAGGTCTTTCAATAAATTCTCATAAACAACCTTCACTTTTTCGGGCCACTCTTCATCGCCGGTATTAGATTCTCCCTGGTGTAAAAGTATTCCTTTAATCACCCCCTTTTCCTGAGCTTTTTTTCCGAGATCTACTAAATGTCCATAAGGATTTCCGTTGTATTTATTAATGGCCGGCAGCATCCAATCGGGAGCATTGTCCACATATTCTTTATGATTTTCTTTATCGAATAATTCAATTTTACATCCTCCAACCGCAACATTAATTACCCCAACTTTTACATTTTCCGGTAGATTTTGAATCATAGTTCTGCCAAAATAATCGGTAGGGGTTAAACCGGTATCGCACCTTGACAAAGGCGGAACTGCGGTATACCATTTTCCTGCTTCACGTCCCAATTCGGGACAATCTACACTTTGCAGCACCTGGAATCTTTCATTTCCTATTGTATCCTGAGATACAAATTTGGCGTGCCCTTCCATATTGGACTGACCAAAACTTAAATACACGTGAAAATTGGAATCCTGTGCAAAACCAACTGTCCCGGTTATTAGAAGTGCTATTAAAAAATATATTGCTTTCATATTTTAGCTTATTAATCAGATTAGTTTGCTTGGGGAGTTATGATCTGGTAATTACCACTTAATTGCATAAGGCTAAACAGGTAGAGCAGCCCATCAAAATAAGGATCAAAATAGCCATCTTCGTAAGGTTCTAATTTTGCGTCCCAAATTTCATCTACAAACTTCCAGCCTTTGGGATGGGTAGTCATTAAAGAAGCTGTAGCAGCAGTAGAAACAAGGCCAAGAGAATGCCTTAACTTCTGAAAACCTCCCGCAGGAAGTATCCAATCTGGAGTTGAGCCATCTATATTATATTGATCTACATAAGTTTCCAGCCCCTCACAGTACAGGAAATTTTGGAATCGGTGTGCATATTGTTGCTGCCATTCCCTGTCTTTAGCAAACCAGCTATAATCCATTGCAATATTAAAAGGCACACGCCAGGAATCATATCTAAATGCATCCCCCATTTTTCCTCGACTATGAGGTTCTCCGCTAAATTCAGCATAATCTGGAGTTAAACCGGTTTCGGGATGAGTGGCGCGATGAAGAAAAACCCTTGCTGTATCGGCAGTTGCCCTGTAAAATTCCTCCCGACCATCATTGGCATATTCTGCCCAAATCTCAAAGAAAGCCGGCACATGATAAGAAGGGTCCGTCCAGTCATATCCGCCATCGTGCGGAACAAAGGTTATTTGTTTATGTTCTTCATTGAGTACATTCCTAACGCCATTAGTACCATCTTTGCTCCACATAGCATCCAGAATTCTCCTGGCTTCGGCGTAATAATCTATCCCGGTGTCATTTCCCCAAAGATTAGAAGCGAAAAGCAGTGCAGTTACAAAGAATAATTCCCCATCTGAAGCCGATCCTTCGGCATTCTTTTTTCCCGTTTTTGGATCTACACTCCAGGCAAAATAAGCTTCACTGGGTCCTTCCTGGTGCTGCATATATTTCACCGTCCAGCGCCACAATTTGTCAAAAACTTCTTTTTTATCAAACTGAACCGCCACCATTAATCCGTAAGAAAGTCCTTCGGTACGCGCATCTTTATTTTTAAGATCAGATACATATGCCAGGGAATCTTCTACTTCAAAATACACCCTATTTGGGCCTTCAAAGACATCGTAAAAAGCCTTTTTCAGCTTTGCATCAATGGCGGCTTGAGAATAACCGGCTTCTAAAAATAGGTTTCTATATTCCCCGGTTTCCCAGGCTCCCTTAGTCCAGGGCTCCATTTTTCCACGAGGACCTTCTACTTCTTCATCACAATTTTGTGCAATTATATCTGCTGTAAAAAACAGCAGACAAAAAATGCACAATACAGGTATATAAAACTTTTTTATCATTTTTTCTCGTGTTTAAAATTTGAATTACGAAATTCCCTATTCCTCAGGAACCACATCGTTTGCCGAGGTTGCATATAAACCTATAAGAGTCCCGGTAAAACCACCGGCCACATTGGTAGATAATATATCGCCTGAAACAGTACCTCCTAAATTCTCAAAATCGTCCCCATTTATAGCATAACTGAATTTATAGTCATCTCCATCAGCCTCTATTCTAAGCTGAATTTCTCCTTTGAATTCTATTTCTTTAGTGGCTAAAATTTTAGAAGAACCTTTTTCTGTTCTTTCTAATACTAAATAATCTTTATTATCTTTTTTGGTTAAACCGAATACATAATTGAAACTTTCACTTTGTAAAGCTGTAATTCCGGCTAAATCTTTTTCAGACTTAGGTTTATAATTCATGGTAGTTGTAAAGGAAAAATCTTTATGCTGCTGACGGTGGAAAAGCGTAGATGTAGGTTTTACTTCCTTAATATTAACGTCAAAAGGATTTATTTTCACTCCATTTTTAGTTATCTCCATAAAATCTTCACGCGGACCTCTTAAACCTATCCAACGATAATCGAGTTTTTCTGAAGTAAAATCTTCGGTATAGGTAAAGTTACCATTAGGGAAAAAATCTCCCTCGCCGGTCTTATTTTCTACACCTTCCGGCATTTTAAGTTTTGGCTCCATGGGAACCAAACCGTTTTCAAAAACCGGAAATTCACCAGACCAATCTACGGGTAGAATAAAAGTTTCCCTCCCGGTATTTACCCTATCTTTTTCATTGGGGCGTATTCCTAAAAATACTCCGTAGTATTTATCATCTGGACCAACTACCAAGTCGGCGTGTCCTACCCAGTCTACTTTATTCTCCCTGTCTTTTGGAAAATGACGCTGCGTTAAAATAGGATTGCTGGGTGCAGGCTCGTAAGGCCCCATTGGCTTATCGCTTACAAAAATTACTTCGCTATGCCAACCACCGGTACCACCTTCAGCACACATTAAATAATACCGACCGTCTTTTTTATAAATATGCGGTGCTTCAATCCAGATTGGCTTTTTAGAAAGGTCTACTCCGCCATTCACAATAATTTTATCGGTGCCTTCTATTACCTGGTCGTTTTCTACATCGTATTCCCATATTTTAATCACGCGATGTCCCTGGTATAATTCTTCTCCTTCAGTTGGTGCATCGTTATGAGTTACATAAGCCTTCCCGTCGTCATCAAAAAAGATTGCAGGATCTATTCCCGCAAAATCTAATTTAATAGGATCACTCCATCCCTCTTTAGGATCCTGGCTTTTAACTACTATATTACCAAAACCGCCGGCAAATTGTGTGGTGATCATATAGAACGTATCGTTATTCGGATTGTAGCGAATATCTGGCGCAAAAATTCCCAGACTAATTTCGGTATTCTGCACTTTAAGTTGAGATTTGCGATCTAACACGTGACCAATTTGGGTCCAGTTCACCAAATCATTGGAATGAAAAATTGGCACCCCCGGAAACATCGCGAACGATGAAGAGACTAAATAATAATCGTCACCTTTGCGGGCAATAGCCGGATCTGGATACATTCCCTGTAAAATTGGATTGTAGAACTCATTAGAATCCAAAGGATTTTCATTATAGATATCGTCATCACCTTCGTATATCACGCTGGAAAATACCGGAATATTTTTTTGGGCATTACAACCGGTAAAAACAAATAAAGCCAAAAAGGCGGTGATTAAAACAACTTGATTTTTTTTCATTATTTACTTTTTAATTAATTCTTATCGTTTTTCTATTAAATCTTATTTTGAAAACATCCAGTAATCGAAATACAGAATTTCACTTGCTGCTCTGCCTTTAAATACAAAATATACATCGTGCACACCGGTAACTTTTTCTACCTCTGTGGTTAGCAATTCCCACCTATCGCTACCACCGGTTAACGGAACTTCTATGGTTCCTATTAATTTTCCATCAACGGAATCAAGCCTTATTTCCATACTTACGTTTCCATTGTGTGTGGTTCCCACCCTGGCAGCAAAGTTTGAAGCACCATGTGCTCTAAAATCTACTTCCCGAACCTTTGAAAATGAATTATTGCGCGTTGCCACAATGAAATTTCCAACCAAATCGTTCTCTTTAGATTTTAAGCCTTCTGACCAGGCAATAGTTTCGGCTTCATTTTTAACATACGGGTTTAAAGTTTGTAGAGCTTCCTCAATTCCATCGGTCATTTTCATTTGCTTTACTGAACCATCTTCATTAAAATGCATTTGTTCTACGGCTACAGATCTTGTGAATCCGCTTCCACCGGGGAGTGCGGCATTGTGATAAAAGAAATACGTATTTCCTTTAAAATCTATAGTTGCGGGATGGTTGGTAAAAGCACCACCTTCTTGTGGCATTACCACACCCTGGTATTTATAAGGCCCGGTTATATTTTTACTTGTGGAATATCCAATATGCTCCGGTAGTGGGCCGGCCGCGAAAAACATATAGTAAATTCCATCTCTTTTATAAAGCCAGGGACCTTCTTCATAGGTTGTTGGCCTCCTGGTATTTTCTTCGCCTTCTCGTTTACCAAATGCTTCAGTAGTATTGGGAATTTGGGTTATTTCACCCTCATAGCTAATCATATCCTCATTTAACTTTACATAATACGGCACCGGATTTCCCCAAAATAAATATGCTTGTCCATCGTCATCAATAAAAACTGAAGGATCTATATCATCTTGGCTGTTACTTATTAAAGGTTTTCCAAGTGGATCAATAAAAGGTCCGTACGGACTATCGGCTATGGCAACGCCGATACCATTTTTTCCTTCCCTGCTTGTTATTGGCACGTACATATAGAATTTACCGTCCCTTTCTATAGCCTGTGGGGCCCAGGCATTTCTCCCTGCCCATTCAAAATCGTCATAAGTTAATACTGCGCCGTGATCTGTCCAGTTAACCATATCTTCGGTGGTATATAAACGCCAGTCGTTCATCGTGAACCAGGTAGACTCATCTTCGTCGTGAGAAGTATATAAATACAGCTTATCATTATAAACCATTGGAGCAGGATCTGCCGTGAAATTGGTTTGAACAATTGGATTTTGAGAAATACCTGCCTTAAAAGTTAGCATAAGACCAAGGCATAATAAAGTTCTTGTAATATTCATAAATTGATTTTTATTCATTCCTTGATATCCATCAATAGCCTGAAATACTATTGATTTTAATTGAATAATAACTGGGCATATTGATATAAAGATCTTCTCCAGGTTAACCATTCATGAGCAGTATCAGGGGAAGAGTAAAAAGTATAATCTATATCCTGTTTTTCCAGCATATCCCTGAATTCATTTACGGTTTTAAAGAAAATCTCAGCTTCTTTAGTCCCAAGGCTCATAAAGATCATATTCAGTTTTTCTTCAATATCTTCAGCATTACTAAAAGCACCGTTTAGAAAAGTATCGGCATCCAATTTTTTATTACCGGGAAAATTAGCAGTACCACTAAAACCTCCGTAGTAGGAGAAATGGTCCAGGTTATTCATAATAATACTCATGGTGTGGCTTGCGCCCATTGAAAGCCCTGCAATGGCACGGTTTTCCCTATTGGAAATAGTGCGAAATTTGTTGTCGATTTTGGGAATAACCTCGTTTATAAGCACTTCTTCAAAAGAAGACATTGGCCGATTCTCTCCTGCTTTTTCAAGATCCTCAGGTTTGTATGCATAGCCGTTATCCATTACAATAATCATAGGTTCTGCATCACCTGAAGCAATTAAATTATCCAGAATTAGGTTGGCGTGACCCTGCGAGGACCAGCCGGTTTCATCTTCATAACTTCCATGTTGAAGGTAAAGAACAGGATATCTCTTTTCAAGATTTTCAAAATATCCGGGTGGAGTATACACGAAATTACGCCTCCATTGTTGAGTTATTTCTGAAAAATATAAGTTTTCAGAAACGTTTCCGTGAGGCACATCTTTTAGGGCATAAAACTCTTTGTCGCCCGCTGGAATTTCAATTCCACTGCCCCAGCGACCAGCACCATAATAATATTTTGAACTGGGGTCTGGCACTGAAGCGCCATCAATATTAAGCTGATAATAGTGAAAACCTTCATCCTGCGGGGCAGATTCCCCCAACCATACACCTTCTTTATTTTTTTCGAGATCATACTTTACCCCGCCAATATCCAGTTGCACCTTATTTGCTTTGGGCGCTTCAATTTGAACCCGAACTCTTCCTTCTGAATTTACCTTCGGAAATTCTTTTCCGGGTTGATTTACTGAAGAAGGTTTAAAATCTTCAACAATCTTTTCCTGTTCCGTTTGAGCAAAGGAAAATGAGACTGAAAAAATTAATAATAACAGGAATGAATGTTTCATAATTTAAGATTTAGAATGGTGCTTAATATTTTTTAGAAGGAATTTATTCTCTACTCTTTCAGTGTGTAAAACTTATTCTACAGCTTCTACCCCTTCTTCTGTTTGTTCCACTTTTTTAATGGTACCATCTTCATTGTAATACATATAATCTACCGTAATTGAACGTCTATAACTTCCGCCGGTTGGTAATACGCCATTATGGTAAAAGAAATAATCTTTTCCTTTGTACTCGATAATACCGGGATGAATGGTAAAACTATTGGGAGCGCTGTCTGCGAGTATTCCACGGTATTCCCAGGGTCCTTCCGGACTATCGGAGGTAGCATATTCAACTCTTTCGCGTTCTTCTCCTTTGCTGGCATATACTAAATAATACAGGCCTTTTCTTTTGTAAACCCAGGGTCCTTCTATAAAATTCTTTGGATTATAATAATGGATCTCCCCATCTAATTCAATCATATTATCTTTTAATTTCACCATTTTAAGGCTACCGTTGCCCCAGTACATATAGGCCTGGCCATCATCATCCACAAAAACTGAAGGATCTATATCATCCCAGCCGTGTGGATTATCGGTGGTCATTTCATTATAAATTAAGGCTTCTCCTTTAGCATCCTTGAATGGGCCTAAGGGGGAATCTGCCACTGCCACTCCTATTGCTGCACCTCCATTACTCCTGTCATCATCTTTATGAAAGGTGGATACATAGAAATAAAATTTACCATCTCTTTCTGCAACCTCAGCCGCATAGGCATCCCCGGTTGCCCAGGAGAAATCTTTTGGAGAGAGTTTTGGTCCGTGATTTTTCCAATTTTTCATATCAGTCGAAGAAAAAACCAGCCAATCCTTCATTTCGTAGTTGGTGGAAGATACTGAAGCCGTATCGTGGCTGGTATATAAATAAACCGTATCGTCATAAACCAGCGGTGCTGGGTCTGCCGTAAAAACATCTGTAATAATGGGATTTTGAGCTTTTAAAAGCTGAGGCGCAAGCATTACCCCTAATCCTACAAATGCGAGCATTTTAATTTTTAGTTTCATAATTTTATTATTTATCGGTTATAATCATTTTTTAATATTTAATGTATACTGTTCACCTTCAGAAGTTTTTAAATCGTATTCATAAACCTTCTGAATTTCAACGGGTGTTAAATCAGCTTCTTCTGAAATAAGCGGTTGCTTAATTTCCGGGAGATTATAGAATTTATTAGTGTTATCACCTGTTGCTTCTTCCAAACCTTCTCCTTCCAACGGTGTATATGACCGAATTCTAACAACCCCACCTAATTGAGATTTAATAATAGCATTTTCCGGCTTGTTATTATCCCATTCAATATCTACTTCAAAGCCACCACGAGCTCTTAAACCGGAAACTTTTCCTTTCTGCCAGGCTTCAGGTAGCGCAGGCAGAATATGAATGGCGCCATCGTGACTTTGTAACAGCATCTCGGCAATCCCTGCGGTGCAACCAAAATTCCCGTCAATTTGAAAAGGAGGATGGGCATCAAAAAGGTTGGGATACGTGCCGCCTTTTTCGCTATGGCCTTCCTGCATTGAAGGGGTTAACTGGTCTTTTATCAATTTGAGCGCGTGATCGCCATCCAGTAATCTCGCCCAAAGGTTTACCTTCCAACCCATAGACCAACCGGTCGATTCATCTCCCCTGGCCACCAAAGAAGTTTTTGCAGCCTCAAATAATTCTGGATTGCGGTAAGGCGAAATCTGGTTGGACGGGTAAAGTCCGTATAAATGTGAAACGTGCCTGTGGTCGCTATTGGGATCGTCCCAGTCCTTAATCCATTCCTGCAATTGTCCCCAACTTCCAATTTGCATAGGAGGCAATTCCTGAAGTTTCTCATTTAATTCGGCTATAAATTCTTCATCATCTCCCAGTATTTCCGAGGCTTTGGCCGTTCTTGAGAAAAGGTCAAAAATCAGTTGATTATCCATCGTAGCTCCATAAGTCAATGAGGATTCCGGATGCGCGGTTGGGGCGTGTTCCGGGGAAATGGAAGGAGATACCACCAACCAGTTATTTTCCGGCTCCCTAACCATAAAATCAAGGTAGAATTTAGAAGCTTCTTTTACTATTGGATAAACAGACTCCAAAAATTTCTTATCTCCTGAAAAATCATATTTGTCAAACAAATGCTGTGACAGCCAGACCCCGCCCATTGGCCACATCCCCCAGTAGGAACCGTCTATCGCACCAGTCATACGCCAAATGTCTGTATTGTGATGCATCACCCAACCTTCTGCGCCGTACATATCTTTGGCTGTTTTTCTTCCGACTTCTGAAAGCTCCTTGACCATCTGAATCATTGGCTCGTGAAATTCCGACAAATTTGTAACCTCCGCCGGCCAGTAATTCATTTCTGCATTGATATTTACAGTGTATTTACTATCCCAGGCAGGAGTTAACTGGTCATTCCAGATACCCTGCAAATTGGCGGGTTGCGTTCCCGGCCGGGAAGAAGTAATTAAAAGATAGCGCCCAAACTGAAAATACAGGGAAACAAGGGCTGGATCATTTCCGGTTTTAAAATTTATGATCCTCTCATTCGTTGGTAATTTTGCTGCTTCGGTTTCACCTAAATTAAGGGACAACCGATTAAAATAGGTTTGATAATCTTCCAGATGAGTTTGGTAGATCTCTTCGGACTTCTTTTTTTCTATTGCTGAAAGATATTCTTCTGCTTTTGCTTCTTCATCAATACTTAGATCCTTGTAATTTTTAAAATTAGAAGCGATGGAAATATACATCGTAGCACTATCCGCATTTTGGATTTTAAGAGCATCACTTTCTGAAATTATTTCTCCGCCTTCAGTCTGAATTTTAGTGATCGCCAGGAATTCAACCTTACCTTCTATTCCTTCAAAATCGCTGGTTCTACCGTGTAGCTTTAAGGTCCCATTTTTGGCTGAAACTTCAGCACCTTCGGGGCGATCCATCGTAGCTGTGAAATTTAAAGCTCCGGGTTTATCTGCCGTAATTTGTACCACGATCACCTGATCGGGATGGGAAGCGAAAACTTTTGTTTCAAATCCAACACCTTCAACTTTATAGCGAGTTGTGGTAACCGCAGTTTCCAGATCCAATTCCCGGTAATATTCAGTATAATTTTGGTGACTCGGAAAAGATAGGTTCAGGTTCCCTGCGGTTTGATAAGGCATTCCGTGGGAAGTTTTGCTTATGAAATGTTCATTTACCAGTTCCTGGGCTTCTGCACTTTTTCCGTCGAAAAGAAGTTTCTGAACTTCGGGTAAATATTCTTTGGCTTCCGGATTATCGTTTCGGTTAGGTCCACCAGCCCAGACGGTATTTTCATTTAACTGAATAACCTCTTCCTGCGGATCTCCATAAACCATTGCCCCCAATCGCCCATTTCCTACGGGAAGTGCCTCTACCCATTTTTCAGCAGGCTCGTTATACCAGAGTTTTAATTGGGAATCTCCCTGACTCCAGGATTGAAATGGTGAAATCAAAAACAGTATTCCCAAAATAACGGAAAATCCAATACTGGAATAACTATTTGTTGAAATTTTGATCTTACCAATTCCCATATCTTCTATTTTTCAAATTGAACCCAGTCAACCTCAACTCCGTCACCACTTTTAAGTTGCACGAGCAGATCCTGCACAGCTGTTGCTTCAGATCTTACAGGAGTCGAAAAAACCTCCCAATTTCCACCTTTTTGGATGGTAACTTCAGCAATCTCCTCATCGTTCTCACCTGCAAGTTTCAGCGCTACAGTACCACCAGTTAAAGATCTTGCTCTTATTCTGACATTTTCGGTACCTTCAGCACCAAAATCGACCCGGTTATATTTCACCCAGGCATCAGGTTTATTTAAAACCACTTTCCAACCCTGGAAAGGATCAAGCCGGTCTAAAAACACTGAAGCAGCTCCATAGTTGCCTTTCGCGCTATATCGATCTATCTGAATTTCAGAAGTACTGGAGGTAATTCCCACTCCGCGTTTGGTTGGAATCACTTTTTTAATGTTTCCGTTCCCTTCAAAGAATAAACTATCGGCGCGAATGGAACGGTTTTTATCAAAATCGGGGGAAAGGTCATTATCGTGATAGAATAAGTACCACTGATCTTTATAATTTACGATGGAATGATGATTGGTCCAGGTCCCTGAAGCCGATTCATCCATAATCACCCCCTGGTGTTCAAAAGGTCCCATTGGATTATCTGAAGTTCCATATTCCAGTCTTTCAATATTATTGGCAACGTGCGGATAGGTCATATAATATGTGCCATTTCTTTCAAAAACAAAAGGTCCTTCAATATGCCCTTTTTGAGGGATCTCCTCGAAGGTCTTTATTTCTGACTCCAACGCCAGCATATTATCCTTCAGTTTCGCACCATAAATTTTTCCACGGGACCAGTATAAATAAGCCTGCCCGTCTTTATCAATAAAAACATTGGGATCTATGCCTTCTACTCCCTGAATGTGATTTGGCTGTGGCTTATAAGGCCCTTCAGGTTTATCGGCAATGGCTACCCCGATGGAAAAACCTTTTTCCCCGTCTCCGGCATCTTTGAGTCTGGTGGGAAAATAGAAGTAAAATTTGTCATTTTTGGATATCGCATCAGGCGCCCACATACTGTAAGCCTCGGGATCGGCCCAGGAAACATCTTTTTGATCCAGGATTTTTCCGTGGTCTGTCCAATTGGTAAGATCTTCCGAAGAAAACACGTGGTAATCGGCCATATTAAACCATTCGGCACGGCCTTCCCCTTTTGGTGGCACAATATCGTGGGAAGGAAATACGTATAGTTTCCCGTTAAATACCCTTGCCGTAGGATCGGCAGTAAACTGGTCCATAATCAGCGGATTTTGTGCAAAAGCATTTACTGACAAGAAAAATATAATCAGACTAAGAGATATCGTTTTCGGCATTTTTGAGTGTTTCATCTTAATTATTTTTTTCAGCTTCAATTTTAAAGTAATCGAAATCTACATGACCACCTGCTTCTTTTGTGGCGTAGTTGAACAGCGCAAACCTGTAGCCCATAAAGTGCGGCAGGGTGTATGACATTTTAAGTTCGTTCCCAATGGCCTTCCAGTTTTCATTATCAAGGCTGTAGTAAAATTTTGCAGTATCCTTCCTGTCCTTAAAATCCCCGACGGCTTTAAGGTAAAGTTCCTCCTGATTCAAAGGAATACTTTCCACCTCAACGGGTTCTTCGGAAGCTCCATTGACCATAATAATGTGCTTCTTATTATTTATCATTTTAGCCCCTACAAATCCGAAATTTTTCTGAAGTAAACCAAGCCCGGCAAAATCTCCATTCTTCATTCCGGAGAGATCAACTTTAGTAATGCCAGAACTTTTCGGACCAATGGTTCTTTGGGTAAGTGTGTTTCGGGTATTTAAAAAGGAAGTATCTACCCTGTCTGTGGTCAACCTGAGAAAGCCTTCGCGGTCTTTTAGAGACCAGTAGTCATCCTGGGGATTATGGTTCCATTGCCACACCAGAGGCAAATCTCTGTCTCCTGATTCTCTGTTAAAATCATCAGAGGCCACAATTCCCGGAATCCATCCTTCATTTGCGGGTAGATCCAGGGTTTCAGGCACCTTGCCATTTTCACCTAATACAGGCCAGCCGTTTTCCCATTTTACAGGGACCAGGTAAGGAATGCGCCCCACTGCCCCGTAATCACGGAATAAATAGGCAAACCAATCCCCTTGAGGCGTATTGATCAATCCACCCTGGGCCACACCTTTATCCTGAAAAGCGAGTTTTCCTTCATAAGGTCCGGTAATTTTATCGGCGCGATGAATGATCACCGTTCTCATCCCGTCTCTTGGCCAGGCGATATTGAACAAGTAATACTTTCCGTTAGCCTTAAATATTTGAGAGCCTTCCGCAGGAAGAATATAGTTGGATCCAATAGGTTCAGTAGCGTTCTCAATAAGAACCCGCTCTGTACCTTCCTTCACTCCTGAAAGATCCTCTTTAAGCTCTACAATATTCAGTTTACCTCCACCCCAAATGAGGTAAGTCTTTCCGTTGTCATCAAAAAATAAGGTGTTATCGTGAAAAGACGGACTAAAAGAAATCTCTTCAAAAGTGCCATTTCCAATATCTTTTGTTTTGAAAATATAAGTTTTCCCTGTGGTGCTCGAAAAAGTGGAAACATAAAAATTCTCGTTATGGTAACGAAGGCTGCTTGCCCAGGATCCTCTCCCGTAGGCATTTTCTCCATTTTCCATATTCAGGGCATCAGAATCCCCCAAAGTATTGTAAGCGTAATTCACTATTTCCCAGTTCACCAAATCCCTGGATTTCATAATTGGCACCCCGGGATTCATATGCATCGTGGTGCTGCTCATATAATAGGTGTCACCAACCCTTATTATAGAAGCATCGGGAACATCGGCGTGGATGATAGGATTTTGAGCTTGCTGTTGTGCAACGACTGAATTTCCTATAAATAGACTTAAAATTATAATGAGGAGATTTCTCTTTTTCATATTCTTTATTTGAAATAGGGTTTGGCAAATTCTATAAAATATGGCCAGTTAGGGACTACAGTATGACCGCCTTCGTGTATTCTGAAAACGAGTTTACCTTCAGATAAAAACTCCCCAACTTGAGGAAATTCAGTTGTTGATAGCCTTTTTTCATCATAGATTTCATAAGCAGGGCTGGCGTAGACTCCGACTAAAAACATCCCTTTGGCGTCTATCCAGTTTCCTTCAACTTTAGGATCTCCGCTACTGATAAAAACCGGTCGCGGCGCTGCAAGCGCAATCAAATGATGTGCATCTACCGGAAGATCTTTTGTTTCTAAAGGACCTCCGTATTTTATGAAATTCGGAGCAAACCAGTGATATTGGGAAGTAGAGACCAAATTCTCTACCTGTTCTCCAAAATTACGCCGCAGGATCTTTGTACCGCCTGCGCCGGCAGAACCTATGAATCCCACAGCGAAACGATCATCATAGGCCATAGTAACCATTGCAGCTTTCCCGTAGCGAGAAAGTCCTTCTATAGCCACTTTTTTTGAATCAACTTTTGAATGATTTTCAAAATAATCAAGCGCCCGTCCGGCACCCCAGGCCCAGGCTTTCAAAGCGCCCCAATCATCTAATTTTCTCGGTTCTCCTTTATTCACTACCCCTATGATTCCCTCCCGAAGTCCGGCGCCGTTGTCGGCTTGATAGCTTGTAGGAATTAGGCTGGCGTAACCCCAATTTTGAGCCAGTAATTGTTCCTGCCACGGCTTTTCCTGCTCAGGCTCAGGGAAAAACCCTGCCGGAAAATTCCAGTCGAATTTCAAGATTACTGGCACTTTTTTATCTGTATTTTTAGGAAGAGTAAGAGTCATCTCGATTTCAACGTCAATTTCGGGATAGGTAGAGTTATCTACCACTCCCAGAAGTTCCTCAACCTGCACTGGGTATTCACCAATAATTGAATCTTTTCTGGAAACAACTTTCCAGTTTACAGTAGGGATATTTTCGGGGAGTCTTCCATAGACTTCAGCATTAAAATCTTCTTTAATCTCCTGCCTGCGTTTTTCCCATTCAGAAACTGAAGTGACTGTTGGTCCATCTTTAAAAACCAAAAGGTCGGGCAAGTTATAATCTACAACTTTAGATTCATCGGAATTTGCGGCATTAGGATCGTTGGGATTTCCTGAAGGTCCGTGCCGCAAGGATTCTATTCCTAATTCCTTCAGCATTAATTGATGATCCTGCGCACTTAAACGATAAATACTATCCCGCTCCTCCTGAGAAAACTGCGCCATCGATTGATTGATGCAGCTAAAAAAAACGATAATGAGAAATAATTGTTTCATTTTTAATATTTTACAGGAGGAGGAACCTGTGCTAATTTGTAATCACAAATCCGCCCTGAGGTTGAATGGTCACTTCAAATTTTCCTCTTTTTTGTTTAATTTCTTTCTTTTCAGTTTCCCCCTTTTTTGAGTCATTAATAATACTGAATGTATTTCCTTCCAATTCTGGAAGGGAGAAGCTTACCTTTTTTACCTCTTTTAAAGCATTTATCCCGGCGATATACCATTGCTCCTTGTGCCTTCTTGCTATTACGCTGTACTCTCCAGGGTATCCTTCAATGAAAATGGTTTCATCCCAGATGGTAGGAACCTTTTTCATAAAGTCTACTGCGAATTCCGGAGCGTCTTTGAGATTATTCGGCGTTAAAGCGAAGAATTGAACCGGTGTTTGGAATAGAACTGCTGTTGCCAATTGAAAGGCATCAGAGGTTCTTCTAAAGTTTCCGCCGTCATTGGTTCGGTTGTAGCGTTCGTTTAGAACAGTACCGCCAAAATCCATACTTCCCACCGTATTCCTTATAAAAGGATGAATGGCAGCACTCCGAGCTTCCTGATCGTTTGCATACTGACTAAACATTAGATTTTCCGAAGCAAGCACCGCTTCAGTACTTATAAAATTAGGATATATTACCTCCCAACCTCTTGGAATTGTGGCACCGTGAAAGATCATCATTAATCCGTGGTCATTAGCATCGGACATAATATCCTCATAAAGCTGAATAGTCTCTTGTTTATCGCCACCCATAAAGTCCACTTTTAAACCCTTCACTCCGCTTTCCTGCAACCACTTCATTTCCTGTTTGCGGGTAATGGCCCTATGCATTTTATTACGCGGAGTCATCGGGGCGTCATTGGCAACACCATTGGAGTTATACCACAGGAAAACATCAACGTTCTTGCTATTGGCGTAATCAATGAGCTGTTCCATCCTATCGTACCCAATATTCTGATCCCAAAGCGCATCTATGAGGATGTATTCATAACCCATTTCAGCAGCGAAATCTATGTAGGTTACCTGGTCGTCATAATTCATACTTGCATCCTGCCACATAATCCAACTCCATACCCCGCGCCCGAATTTATATTCCTGAGAGGCTTCGTAAAGCGGCTCTACCACATCAAAAGGAATAGTAGTTTCTACAATTGGCTTTAAACTTTCTCCAACAGTAATTGTTCTCCAGGGCGTGCTAAACGGAAGAGAAATGGCTGCGCCTGTGCTTCCAAAATCATTATTTTCAGTACTATCGGGAAAAGCAATCGTATATTCCCCTTCAGCATTTGGATCGCTGAGATGAGCACCCACGTAAGTGCCATCCACCCCGGTTTCAGAAAGTAGAACCCAGTGATCTTCGGTTTTAAATAATCCCGGAAAGGTATATCCCAGATTATTGGCTGAAGCTTTGGTAATCTCCTGATCTAAGTAATAGCCCTCTTCGTAACTGGGTTTGGTACGCTGAAAACCTACCATAGATTTGGACTGGGGCGTAAGGAAGCTTTTCGCTGTATTTGGAAAATTGAATCCGGTGAATTCTTTGGTAACCACGTGCGCTATGGTGTCGCTGTACTTTTGAAGATGGTATCTAAAAGCGATGTCATTATTACTCACCCGGAAAATCACATCCATTTTTTGCCCTTTTTGAGTGGTAAAAGTTGTGGTTAGTTCACGTGCGTTATAATTGATCTCTGAATCTTTAAGTTTTTTGGATTCATAACTCTTTTCTACGGAAGTGGTTTTACTCCCTTCAAAACTTAAACCTTCGGAATAGTCTGAAATATTTGTTTTTAGTCCCAGCCGGGATTTTCCCAGCACCACTTCATTATTGTAAAAAACAGAATAGGTTGGTATTCCAGCCTCCAGGTTAACTTCTAATCTTACAGCATCATCGGGACTCTGGATGGTTGCTTCCTGCGCAACAACAAAGGGAAAAATGCCTAACAGGCAGATAAACAAAAAGACTTTTTTCATTTCTAATTTTAAATTTTGCAGGGTTATTTTGCTGCAGCCAGATTTATAAGTTCCTTCGCAACAGGTTTTGGATTATTTTCACGATCAAATAGCAACGGATAATCGGTTCTTCCCCGTACTGGCCAGTTATTCTTCCAGGAATTTCCATCGTTCACTCCCCAAAGGGCAACCCTTTCAATTTTATCCTGATGTTTTAGGAACAGTTCAAAAAATTCTACATATCTCTTTGTGAATTGTTGCTCAACATCGGCTGGCAGACCATTAGGAAAGGGATTCATTTTATCTTCATAGTCGAAATTATTCGAAATTTCTGCGCCAGCATCGCCCCAGGGGGAAGGTAAAACACTAAGATCCAATTCAGTGATCATTACTTTCCCAAGGTTCCCATAAGCCTCCAGGCTTTTTTCAAATTCACGAATATCAGGATGGTTTAATCCAATATGTCCCTGCATTCCTATTCCATTTACGGTAATGCCCTCCTTTTCCAGCTTTTCTACCATTCTCACTACCCCGGCACGCTTTCCTGGCATTGCCATAGAATAATCATTGTAATAAAGCTGGGCTTCAGGATCGGCTTCGTGTGCAAATTCAAAGGCCAGTTTTATAAAATCTTCACCTAAAATTTGATAGAACTTGCTATTTCTATAATTCCCGTCATCTTCTATAGCCTCATTAACCACATCCCAGGAATGAATTCTGTCTTTATACCTGCCCACCACGGTATGAATATGATCTTTCATTCTTTGGGTAAGCACTTCCTTAGACACCGTATTTCCATCTTTATCGACAAAAAACCAGTCAGGAGCCTGGGAATGCCATATCAAGGTGTGCCCGTGGATATGCATATTATTTTCCTCGCCTATTTTCACAAATTCATCGGCAAGTTCAAAATTGAACTCCCCTTCTTTCGGTTGAATTCGTGCACTTTTCATAATATTTTCGGCAACAATAGAATTGAAATTCTCTGTCGCAACTTTAAGTTCTTCAGGCTGCCTTCCCATAATTTGCCAGGCATTGAGAGTTGTTCCAATATGAAAATTATCCTGGAAAGCATTTTTTAAAGTCGCTTTAGATACATCGCTATTATCAACTGACTTTTTATTAGAATTACAGCTGTAAAATGTAAAAAACACACTTAACAATAATATAAAAATAGACAAATTTTTTCTTTTGTACATAGCAGTTGATTTTAAAATTCCAGGAAGAAAGTTTATAATAATTTACAATTTCTTTATAAAAAAGTTCCCCTAACTTCTAAAAAAGGCTAATTCATACCGGGTAAGCGTTGCTAATCCAACCGGTATCCAGACTTTTTTGAGTTAGGAGAACTATTCAGTAAAACTCACACATGATTAAATCTAAACGGATAGCAACGCTATTATTTCTAATTGATTTTTATTCACATTCCTTTTTTTCTTCAGCATATTCCCCAAACCATTTATATACAGCATTAGCACAGGCTTCAGGATTGTTATCATAGGCTATACCAGCATTCGGGTCTCCCCGATCAATTAAGTTCTCAGGTGCCAGTAAATTCCAACTTACATTCCCGCTCTCGTCGGCAAGAGCTTTAAAATTTGCTCCAAATCCCCAGGAGCCGGCCTCGCCGGTAACACCACCTTCGCCCCAGGCATTATAACCTTCGGGAGCCCAATCTATTTCAGTAACTGCAATGGGAGCAATATCTGCAATCGGCTTGATATTCTCTGCCCAATTACTTTTAAAAGTTACCGGATCATTATTATCCTCTCCCCAATAACCGGGATAAATATGTACCGCATATCCAATATTGTCATCTTCAATAGGATTATTTGCATATCCCTTAAAATGCGATTGATAACCGGACCCGGGGATCCAAATCACATTTTCAAACCCATTATTACGAATCATATCTACCAAAGACTGAAAAAACATTTTTAATTTATCGAAATGGGGCTGGGTATTACTACCCCATTCCCCATTAGTGCCTAAAATATGAATTGGTTCATTGGCTAATTCGAACATAACATGTTCAGAATTTTTTAAGGCTTCATGCTTCGATAAATAGTCCCATACAGTTTTAAGATATTCATGATATTCATCATCAACATCTATCCTTTCGGGGCAGACTCCCGGTGGTCTAAGGATAACATACATTCCTCTTGACTTCGCATGCTCAATAAGAGGAAGTATTACTTCATCTACCGCATTTACAAAACGATCAAAATTAAATTCTGAAATATCTTTTTCTCCATCTACCTCGGCCCCGGGATTATTTGACCAATAAGGATCTATGTGCAGCCGTACCATATTTAAATACCAGTCGTCGTCATCTTTATTGGTCAGTTTATCCATAACCGATTTATTATAATCTAATGCTCCCTGTACGTCATAATTATTCCATCGCCATTCACCTACATGGCCCCCGTTAAACCAGGGATTTGGAGTCATGGCCACCCCGTGAAGCAAAACTTTTTCTCCACAGGCATTTTTCAAATACCTCCCATCAACACTCAATTTAGATGTATTTAAAGGCCATTCAATATCTTTAGAAGGTTCATCTTCTTCTATTTCATCAGCTTCTTCAATAGGATCTTCCTCCTCGGCTTCTTTTTCCGGCAAGGAAATATCATCGGCTGAACATCCTGGTAATACCAGGAATAAAATCATAAGAATTGCTACTTTGTTAAGAACCTTACTAACCAGCATTCATTTTGTATTATAATTCTTCCAAAGCTTCAGCGAAACTCTTATAAGCCGGTTTCCTGTTTAAGTTAACATCCCACAAGCCCTGGAATTCACCGGGCAACCAGTTTGCATCTTCAGGACTATCGGTAACACCCCAAACGGTAATGCCATATCTTTGTGCCTGAGGTACATGTTCTTTATAAGCTTCAACTACATAACTATACATTTCGGCTTGCTGTTGTAAAACTTCATCTGTAGGTTCAGAGACATTTGTTCTTACGTCCAGTTCAGAAACTTTTATGAGTTTACCGGTTTCAGCAAGAAGTTGAAACATTTGAGCAATATTATTTTTATCGGAATCTATACTTATATGCATTTGAGTCCCAATACCATCTACAGTAGCACCCTGGCTTTCTATGTATTCTACATATTCAATGAGTCCCCTGGTCTTGTCTAAATTATATTCAAGGTTATAGTCGTTTATAAAAAGGAGATCTTCGGGGCTACCATACTCCCTGGCCAGTTTAAAGGCTTTAACCGCATAATCTTTACCCAGGTAATCCTGCCAGTAAAATTCGTCGCTGGTGATATCAGAATCGGTCGCTCCACTTTTTAATTCGTATGGATTTCCATCATCCATAGGTTCGTTAACAACATCCCAGGCATCTACATAGTCTTTGGAAACTTCCATCATGCTCGTAATCCATCTTTCCATTTCGCCACCAATAATCTCCTCCTTTTCTTCAGGTGTTTTCTCTATAACACCACCGGCATTGGGGTTTACACGCGAAAGCGTTACATCATCAATATAAACCGTCCCTGCAAAGTCACCATAACTAATAACTAATCGCTCACGATCTTCTTTGGTAATCGTCGTCTCCAAAGTATATTCCTCCCAGTCTTCTGATACGTTAAATGAGCCAAGCCCATCACTTGAATAATCAGATGGCGATTGTAGCTCGGCACGAAGAGTACCGGCAGTATTTGCTTTTACTTTAAAATTCAAGACATAAGTTTCTTCCATTTCCAATGTAGGTAAATCATAGGCAATCTGTGCTTCCCAAAAATTCGTAGCTGAAGGATTCGTAAAGGTAAAAGCATAACCTGTATCACCATAGCCCTCACCTTCTGAGGAGCGCTCCATGGTAGAACCATTTCCCCAGCCAGCCCAGCCATCAGTGCCAGTTTCAAAATCAGAATTGGAAATTACACTTGGATCCAGTGCGGGACCGCCACCACTGCCTTCCTCGTTATATTTTTTCAGGCTTATGTTATCAAAATAATAAGTAGTGGCAACATTGCCGAGGTTAAAAGCAATAGTACTTGACCCTGCCATTTCTTCAGAAACAATAATTCTTTTGGTAAAAGTAGTCCATTCCGCAGAAGCGGGAATAGCACCAAAAAAATCCCAGTGTTTATACTCTCCAGGTTGAATATGAGCCTGGGTAGCAAAAGAGGCATCAGCATCTGAGCGAACATCCATAGTAAGTTCGTATTCTTCCCCTACTTCCATAGGCGGAGAAAACTTAAAAAAGAACTGGCTTTCCCAATCGTTTTCCCGAACTTCTCCATTGGTCACCGCCAATGCCCTGCCCTCACCGTCTGCACCTTCTCCGTCAGCCGTAAAAGACATACTATCATCTTCGTTAGCCTCATAATTTGCTGCTTCATCCGTTTCAAAGTCAGCACCAGCAATCTCATCCCAGCTTGGTCCGCCACCTATTACTGTTGGCGCAATAGTGCTGTTCAGGTATTCAGCATTTTGATTAGCGTGCCAGGTAAGCGTATGCCCGTAAATAGAAGTTCCTGCTTGCTGTGCCGCAGCTATAAGTTCATTTACCTGAGCAAAATTCATAGAACCATCATTTTGCACGATGGCACCATGCTTCATTCCATAACCTACGGTAAGCTCATCAAAATTTTTATTAATAAGCCTGTACATTACTCCCTTATTAATATAATCTGAAATAGAAACAGTCCCACCTAAGGTGAAATTTGAGGTACTATCTTTATAGCTCTTAAGAGGTGCATAAGAATTAATATCTTCCTGTGCTTCGAGGCCTTCAGGTTTTTCTATTTCAAATGCTAATGGATCTGGATCGGCACAGGAAAATAATGAAGCCAATAAGCCACTACAAACAAGAAAACGATTTAAATATTTCATAATCGATTTATTTTTTAATTTTATTCTAATATGGGAGAAAATGTTTCCATACGTACCCCACGATCTCTAAGTACAAGTGTATCTGTTGTACTCACATTAATTTCTTCAAGGTTAACTTCGTAATCCAGGTAAAGGGCATCACGATCTTTTCCGCCCCAACTGTTTTGTTCGCCATCTTTTACAAATTGGCCGCTACCACTTGCCGTATACTCATCTGATGCAGCTCTTACAGTGCAGTTACCAGAATCGTCAAAGCTTAAAATTAAGGTGCAGTTTACAGCATACCCTTCGCTGTTTTGAAAAACCAAATCTAACTCTACCTCATTTAAAGAGCGGGTTGTAAGGGCTACTACCTGATCGTCTACTACATACTCTTCTTCTCTTATTACAGTATCGTCAAGATTCTCGTTACCGGTAGTTCCTTCAATTTCATCTACCCCACGGCGTAAATAATTCCCGTGCCACGGATTCACATATTTTACGGCATAAAGAATGAAATCTTTAGGCAAAACATCCCAATCTTCTGCAACCGGTTTACGTGGATTTGTAACCTGTGGTATTCCCCTAAGAATGGAATCTGCGCTTACAACGTTGGTCATTTGAAGTGGAATTACATAATTTCTTCCAATAGCAAGACTATCGGCAAAAAATGCATCGCTTAGCTGAAGCTCAACTCCACCTGTTAGTTCACCTTGCGGAATCCTGATTTCATTAGATTCCAGTGTATAATAATTTTCGGGCATTGCCTGAACAGGTTGGCCGCTATCATCAAATACAAGACCTTCCGTCAAAGAATTATCTACTTCAAAATCTATAAAAACGTCCTGATCATTATCGTAAGTTCCACCGGTAGTAGCCATTATTCTCGCTTTACCTTCATTATCCAGAGAAGTGTCAAAAATATCTTCTCCCAGTGTAATTGTCCTTACCGGGTATTGATAAGCAAAATAAACGGTTTGGTATTCATAGTCGTCAAATTCCCATTTATCATTCTCACAAGAAGTAAAGCCTGAAAGAATAATTAAAGCGATTAAATATATTTTATTTTTCATTTTCTGTTCTTTATAATTAAACTAACTACCAGCCCTGGTTTTGGATAATTGCATCGTATTTTAAAACTTCGCTAAAAGGGATTGGTCCATATCGCATATACTCTTCATAAATCCTGTCTTCAACAGTTATTGTTTGATGATTCCCATCAAGAATACTTACTCCTCTGGCCGGAACATTTAAATCGTCGCCCCAACGGCGGATATCCCAAAACCGGAAACCTTCAAAACTTAGTTCTAATCTGCGTTCATTTCTTATTAATTCTCGCATTGCATTTTGATCTGAGCTAATTGACTCTAAATATGCATCGGGCTGCGTTATACCAGCGCGCTCCCTTAAGCCAGCAATAATATCATAGGCCGAAAATCCAAAAGTTCCTGTTCCTTGTGGCCCCCAGGCTTCGTTAGCAGCTTCTGCGTAAATAAGGTATAATTCGGTATACCTCATTCTGGCGGTATAATGCTGTTGAGTATTGCTGGTTACTGGATCTAAATTCACATCCTGCCTTAGCAATTTCTTTAAATAATAACCTGTTCTGGTAGAGGTTTCTACGGCATTTAAGGCATCATTGGTGTTTCCGTCAGCGGCGGTTACAATAGTTGAATTACCGGGTCCTGCGGTACTTTGATTTACCACAATGTAATGATCTAACCTTGGATCCCTGTTTTCGTAAGGATTAGCGGGATCAAACCCACTAGCCGGATCTGTAATAGGATAACCATTTGCCATAGGAAATGAATTCACCAGGTTTTGGGTTGGATTTAGCTGTCCGTCGCCAAATAAAGTTGGTGGAAAATGTTGCTGTTCTAAATCACTGGTTTCTACAACATCGGTTCTCCAAATAATTTCGGGCGGGTTATTTCCCCCTCCAATTCCACTTATTTGCGAAGCATTTTTGTACCAGGTATGACCATTTGTTGCAATACCACTTGCTCCTCCATTTTCTGCCAATACTTCCCCGGCATAATTGGCTACATCGGCCCAGGTAGTAGTATTTCCATCGGCATAAGCAGGGCTTGCAGCAAGTAAAGCCGCCTGTGCCCTTACAGTTTTGGCAATTCTACCGGTCATTCTTTGTTTGGCATATTCACCAAAAACCCTGTTATAATCTCCCAAATCTGAATAACCCTCCGGTAAACTTGAAAGTGTTTCATAATCTAAAGGAAGTAAAGCTTCAGCCTGTTCTACATCTGCATATAACTGTTGTATGCACTCTTCAAAAGTTGCCCTTGGTTGATTAAAATCTGAGCCGGTTTCTTCAGGTTCTAATAAGATTGGAACCCCTAATAGCTCTCCATTAGCCCAACCCGCATGTTGACGTAAGAGATAATACATATATAACGCCCTAAGACCATAGGCTTCACCTTTAAGCCTGTCGTTAAAAAGGGAGCTTATTTCTTCATCTTCAGACCAGGTTACTTTATCAGTCTCGGCAAGAAAGATATTGATATACTGGATAGCTGCCCTTGCATTTTGCCACTGGTCAAAAGGATTATTTTGAGCTGTCCATTGCCCCGTAGCAATTTCACGGTAAGGATTATTGTTTACGTTACTAACGGCATCATCTGTTGCTACCTCACTAAAAGAATAACCATTATTTGGTAGCCTGGTATAAGCGTTAAGCAGAATACCCTGAGCATATTCGGCCTCAGCATACATATCTTCCAGGCCTCTATTATTCTCTATGGCAGGTTCTATAAGATCGTCACAACTTGTAATTGTAAAGACCATTAATAAAAGAAGTAGTAATTTACTTTTCATTTCCTTTTATATTTAAATTTTTAAAATATTGCTTTTACGCCCAGGTTATAAAATCTATTCTGGGGTGCACTTCCTACATTTAACTCCAAAATCTCACGTTCAGGGGATACTGTTAGTAAATTAGCTCCATTTACATATACTCCTAATTCCTGCACAAACGATTGGGCAAATAATTCTTTTGGAAAATTATAGGAGATTTGAACTTTTGCCAGGTCAAAACGATCTGTACTATAAAGCCAGAAATCTGAATTTCTAAAGTTATTATTACTATTAGTGGTAGTTAATCTTGGATAGGTTGCAGTTTCACTTGTCTCTGGCGTCCAACGATCCCGAGCTACGATTGAATATTTATCTTCACCATCCATCCAGAAATAAGAACTATTTTTCATACCGTGAGCTCCAAATCTTCCAATTCCAAGAGCGAAAAAGGTGAAATCTTTCCATTCAGCTGTGAAATTCACACCTAAAGTTAGCGGCGGGCCAAACCAGCCAGCTTTGCCTAGATAAACTTCATCCTGGTTGTCTATTACCCCGTCACCATTCTGGTCTATATATTTAATATCTCCCGGGGCAACCTGTCCATAACTTTGCGAAGGTGAATTCGCAATTTCTTCAGCACTTGCAAACAGTCCGTCGCTTTCCAGCCCCCAAATACCATCTAAAGGATTACCTTCCCTGGATTGGTATTCATCTTCATACATTTCAGCTCGTTTGGTGGCCTTGGTGTCATAATAAGTACCAACAACTCCAAGCGTAGTTTTCAATTCTCCAAATTGCTGATTCCAATCGGCTCTAAAATCAAACCCTACACGTTCATCATCGTTATAATTCACATAAGGGATAAATGAAGAGTTTGGCCATCCGGTTTCAAAATAATTAGGATATAATACAGATGCCTGTACTATACCACCCGTCATTCTATTGGCAAAAACAGAACCCTGTATCTGGAAAAGATTATCAAATAACGAAGCTTCAACCCCTAAATTTATTTCTTCTCTTTTAGAAAAAGTTAGGTCATCGTTCTGGCCTCTTCTGGAATCTGTGGAACGGCTTAGAGCACCATCTCTCCAGTTAAACCAGGCACCATCGGTTTGGGTATAAATACTTTCATATAAATAGTAATCCTGTATATCAATATCGGTATGTAAAATACCTGCGGAAGCGGTAAGTTTTAACTCATCAAATACCGTTGAATTTTGAAGAAAATTCTCTTCGCTTAAACGCCATCCTAAAGTAAAGGTTGGTGAAAAAGCCTGACGGTTTCCTTCAGGTAATTTTGCTGAATGTACCAGCGCTCCACTGAAATTCACAAAATATTTATCTAAATAATCGTAACCCACATACAGGCCTAAATTGGCATTACTGGTTCGGTGATATTCTTCTGAAATAGATTGCTGAAATCCATTGGCAATAAGCATTGCTGAAACGTTATGATCTTCTTCTATTTTAGTCTCATAATTAAATTGCCCTGAAAAAGAAATTGTTTGTCTATACCAGCTATCGCTTATATTTTGTACACCAGACCTGGCATCCTGCCCATACTGGGTTAAACTTGCAATTAAATCATCCCCATCATAATTAGTCCAGCTAGGCTCGTAAACTGCGTACTCATTGTTATATGATTGGTTGTAAGAAGTAGAATAATCTACTCCAAAGTTTGAATGAAAACTTAAGCCTTCCAGGAGATTTCCTAAATCTGCTCCAATACCTGTATTAAACTGAAATTGTCTACTGGTATAATTATTACTTCCACCCGCATAAATTGCAGCAAAAGGATTGGTTTGGTCAAGCTGCGTACCCCCTAAAAGATATTGTCCATCTATAAGGTTACTACTATTGTTAACATACTGCAGAGAATTCTCATCGCTTTCCTCAATCATACTTGTTGGAATTAACGGCGAAAATCGGTTTGGCCTTAAATTGGCAGCACCTGACCAATAATCTGTATTCACACCCCAACCGTTATAATAAACAGCTGATGCATTTACCGTAGCATATAAAGTTTCAGTTATATCAATATCTACATTCCCACGAATATTAAACCGCTGGGTTCTGTTATTTTCAGCTTCACCAAAATTTAGTAGCGAACCTGCTGAATAAAAACCAAGATTTGTATAATATTGAGCGGTTTCATTTCCGCCGGAAATCTGGGCGGTAGCATCATACCTGTTATAGGTTTCCTGTAAATAATCTGAAGAATAATAGTTTACATCGGGATACCTGTATGGGTTGTCCCCGGCTGCATGTTGGTAGATAGTTTCATCATCAAACCGCTGACTTAACCCATCATTTGCCCTTGCTTCATTATAAAGGGTCATATATTCAGCAGAACCAAGATATTTTGGATAACTTTTTGGAACAAACATTCCTGCATTTATCCTAACATCAATTTCCTGCTTCTGAATTTTTCCTCTTTTTGTAGTAATTTGAACAACACCTTTAGCAGCACGACTTCCATAGAGCGCCACTGCAGAAACTCCTTTTAAGAAACTAATTTGATCTATTTCTGTAGGCATTATACTTCCGGCATCTCTTGGCACTCCATCTATAAGCACTAAATACTCGTCCATACCCCAAATATTTCCGTGAAAACCATTGGCAAATCCTTCCATATTTTCCAGGGTACTCGTATTATAATTCTTCTCCATTAATTCATCCAGATCTACAAAAGAAACTCCACTTATTAGATTTCTCTTCTCAACTTTACGAAATGCAACATTTACATCTTCATAACCTTCTGCAGGCTCAAGACTTATATTATCCACAAATGGAGTTACAATTACTGTTGTAGGTTTGTACTCCAGAGCTGCTACGGCCAAAGTGGAATACAGGCCTGTTGAAAGTGAGAAACTCCCAATAGAATCTGTAACCACGGTGTTGCCAGCCTCTGTCGTTACGGTAGCACCCACTAACGGCTTTCCTTCTTTACCTCTAACGATGGCTTCAACATCAATATCTTCAGATGTTTGTGCGACCCCTATAAAAGGCATCAAGGCAAATAGTGCACAAAAAACTACTTTAAATTTTATAATATTCATTCTCTCTATGTTTAAATTGAACACAATGCGGTTACCAGCCAGGATTCTGACTAAATTCTAAATACATATTTACATCCACATTTTTTAAAGGCAGCCAGTAATGTTTGCTACTAAAGTTTCTTTCCAGAATAACTTCTTCTCTTAAGTTTAGAACCCTGTTTTGTGAAGGATCATCGGTATTAAGTTCTCCGGCCCGGTCAAATTCTACAGATTTCTTTAAAGTATATGGACTTTCGGTTAACAACAACCAACGTCTTAGATCATTAAACCTGTGTCTTTCAAAAGCTAACTCTACTGCACGCTCCCGGCGCACTTCACTCATAAAAGCATCCAGAGATCCTAAAAATTCATCTGCCACGTGACCAACACCGGCTCTATCTCTTACAAAATTAATAGCGTCTACCGCTGTTTTACTATAGCCCGAAACCTGTCCTGTAGGTGAACCATAAGCCTGGGCAGCTGCTTCAGCATACATTAGGTATACATCTGAGAGTCGCATCCATGGTAAATGAATATTCAAGCTGTTCCCATAACCATAACCTTCATCATATTTATTCGCTGTTATTGGGATAAACTTGTAAAGCATATACCCGGTTCTACTACCCGTTCTTATATTTCTATAACTTCCGCCAGTAAATAGATTAGCATAACGATTATATTCTTCATCTGCTGGCATAGAACCCTGAACGGTACGAACGCCATCATATACAATATCATTATAAAATCTTGGATCACGATCTTTCCACGGATATTCGGGATCATAACCAGATTCTGGATCGGGTTGCGTAATATCTTCAATTGGCATCCCATTGGCCATTCCATAAAAATCTACATAGTTTGCAGTAGGAAGGAATTTCACATCCCCATCGGTTAAAATTGGAGAAGGTTGATATTGTTTTGCTGTACCATAAGTAGATCCATGCGCACCAAAATAAGATCCTCTAAAAATAGCCTCAGTACTACCTGGTATTTGCCAGTTTTGCCCGGTTGTATAAAAGTTTAAATGATAATCTGAAAACGGTACTAAAGAATAATCTGCTTCTCCAGATTCTGTTAGAGTAAGTAATTCGGCAAAAGCTTCAGCAGCTTTTTGGGCATAAGAAGTATTGTATACCGCATTTCCTGTAGACTCCTGATTCATTAGTGGACTTGCCGCCCATAAATAATTCTTCCCTAAATAACCAAGCGCCATTATTTTATTAATACGCAATTGGTTTTTCCCTAATGTTGCGCTTCCCGCATCTGTTTCGTCCCAATCTGTAGGTAATAAATCGGCAGCAGCACGAAAATCCTGTGCGGCGAGATCTGCAGCTTCGTGATAACTTAAGCGGGGTAACTGTAGTTGTTCATCACTTGGTAAAACTTCATTTATATATGGTAATCCTCCAAAATATTGAATGAATTGGAAATGAAACCATCCTCTAAAAAACAATAACTGCCCTCTTATTAAGTCTTTTTCTTCTTGAGTGGCATCTGTAAGACGGTCCATATTAGCAAGACCTAAATTGGCTTTTCTAATTCCATACCAGCCTAATTGCCAAAGGGATTTTGAAAATCGGTCATCATCTGTACTGGTATTATTTCTATCCATCCAGCCGGCTTGCCAGCCATCAAATTCTGACTGCCAGCCCCAAAAGTTTCCATTTTCAATTTTATTAATAAAGTGGAAATCCCTGGCTGTAGATTCAATTTCATCATCTCCCCAATTCCAGGAGTTGGTCCAGTAGGCATTGGTGAAATCTGGGATACAATGATATAATTCTTCAGTAAACCCTTGAAAATTGGTGAAATTTTTAAAGGCTTCCTCTTCAGAAACTATAGATTCATCTTCCCTGTCTAAGTAATCTTCACAAGATGATATGAAAACTAAAGCAAATATTGCCAGACTAAATTTTATAATGTTTTTTATATAATTTTTCATAACAAGCTATTTTAAAAAGTAATATTTACCCCTAAGTTATATCTACTTACGGTTGGGTAAGCTCCCTGAGATGCCCATCCCGTTCCGGCAAAATTCGATTCCCTGTCATCTGGCATATCAGACCATAAGAAGAGGTTGTTTCCGTTTAAGAAAACCCTTAGGTTTTTTACTCCCAGCCTATCTACTAAACTAGAGCCGGCATCGAAAGTATAGGCTATTTCGGCATTTTTAAGTCTTAGGTAAGAACCATCAAACATATACCTGTTGGCAGCGTTATATTCACTTGGCGTGGTAAGCCATCTTGGCACCGGTGAATCTGCATTAAAGTTATCTTTAGACCAGTAACTTCCTTCTTCATAAACCACGTGATTTTGGCTACTTAAACTTCCTAAAACTACCTGGCGGGTTACATTGTTTACTCCATAGAATTGCACATAACTACTAAAGCCTTTCCAGTCAAACCCAATAGTAGCGTTATAAGTGTTTTGAGGATTCCCGGTAAAACCAAATGGAATATTATCGTAAGCATCTATTACTCCATCTCCATTAAAATCTATAATATGATAGTTTCCGGGTAATTTCTGGTTATCGTTTGCATTATGAATGGTACTTGCATAGAGATCGTCCCATGTATTGTAATAACCAGGAGTAACGTGAGAATATGCCTGCCCAATTTGTAAACCTGCATTTTGCTGATATGCCGGCAGCAAAGAAGGATCATCGGCATCTATCACTTCATTTTGAGAATGCGTCATATTGAAATTTGACCATAATCTCAAGCCATTTTCAAACCTGTAGCTTAAATCAATATCAAATTCATAACCTTCATTTTTCACGTGACCCAGGTTTGCAACTGGTGCTTCGGTACCAAAATAAGAAGGTATCGCTCTATCCCCTCCATTAATTAAAATATCGGTTCTTTCATCTATAAAATAGTCGAAGCTACCTTCAATAAACCCGTCAAAGAATCCAAAATCGACTCCTACATTCGTTTTCTTTACCTTCTCCCAGGAAACATCTGGATTTCCTACGGACTCTTCTAAATACCAGGTGTACGGACTTTGCTCTGCGGCTTCCCCGGTTACACCCATTCTTGCCTGCCCATTGTAGCCCCACTGCGTCATGTACAGAAATCTACCGGCTACATTGTCGTCTCCAATCTCACCGTAATTAGCTCTTAGTTTAAGCATATCTAAGAATGAAGCAGAATCAAGGAAATTTTCCCGTGACAAAATCCATCCCACACCTCCTGAAGAAAAGAAAGCAAATCGGTTTTCAGGACTAAATTTCTCAGAACCGTTATAAGCACCGTTATATTCAAAAGTGTACTTATTATCTAAGGTATAAGTAGTTCTAAAAACCCAATCTTCTCTATAACGAGGTATTTGGCTTCCGGTAGCATTTTCATTTCTATTCATAAGTCCCATTACAGAAACATCGTGACGCCCGTCAAAATTCCTGGCATATCTAAGTTGTAACTGGTAGAAAAGTTTTCTATGCGAAGACCAATTCTGAACAGCCCCTGGGCTGGTAGACCATTTTACACCTTCCTGAAAATCAAAACGGCTATTTGGGTCGTAGGCCTGCTGGTATAGCTCGGTACCGGTTTCAGGGTCTATCCATTTTTCCTGCGCATCATTGTATAAATCATTAATTCCACGATCAGCTTCCACAAAAGTGTTATCTAATGCGATGGTACCGTTAAAATTTAGTCCCTCTAAAATCATATCAAGATCCTGATCCAGGGTGAAATTCGTAGTTAAGCGAGTGGTAGTCATATACTGAATTCCGCTTATACCCAGAACTCTCACCGAATTGGTAGCCGCACCTTCATTGGGCGCATAATATCCCCAGGCTCCATCTGAATATCTAGGTAGAAATACATCTGGTGCAGTACTATAAGCTGCCACCCACATGCTATATTCATCTCCTGTAGCTCCCCACGGACTTTTCTTTACACCGTGTGAACCAGCCAGGTTTACCTGGAACAAAGTGGTAGGGGTAATCTGAAAATCAAGATTACCTCTTACGTTTAACCTGTTGAATCCATACCCGGGCTCATAGCCCCTGTTATTATCATATTGTTTCATTAAATCTCCCTCCCTAAGGAAATCTGCTGTAGTGAAATACTTTACAAAATCGGTACCCCCACTTACATTTACGTTTGCGTTATAAGACATCGTATAATCTCGAAAAAGCGTGTTTGCCCAATCTACATTTGGATATCGCTCTCTTTCTGCCTGGTTTGCTGGATTTCTGTATTTGTCAATAATATCTAATGGCATATAATCATTCCACGCGCTTGGGTTTAAACCAAGTTCATTTTCAATTGCTTCATTACGGACTCTTAAAGCATCATAAGCATCGTATTTACCAGGCAATTTAGAAGGCCTTTTCATTGTAGTGTTTACTCTTGCCCTTATTACGGCTTCACCTTTTTCACCTCTTTTGGTAGTCACAAGAATAACACCGTTAGCACCCCTAACTCCATATACAGCGGTAGCAGAAGCATCTTTTAAAACTGAAATGGATTCTACCGAGCTAATTGCTACACTGGACATTGGTCGCTCTACTCCGTCTACCAAAATAAGCGGGGAAGAGTCGTTCCAGGTACTTTGCCCACGAATTAGAATTCTGGGATCCTCTTCTCCAGGCATACCCGTACTGGCACTGGTAATAACTCCTGGCACATTTCCTGTTAAAGCTGCACCAATGTTTGTCACACCACCTGCTCTTTCCAGAACATCACCGCTAACTTCTGCTATAGATGCTACAACGGTCTCTCTTTTTTGTTCTCCATAACCAACAATTACCACTTCTTCTAGCGCATCCTGATCTGGATCCATAATCACGTTAATTTCCGATTGGTCATTAACTTTTCTCTCTATGGTTTTATAGCCTATAAAGCTAAAAACCAGGGTAGCATCGGCAGGAGCCTCTATGGTATAATTCCCTTCCATATCGGTAACAGCACCGAGATTTGGAACTTCCTTTACAAGAATATTCACCCCTGGTATTCCAAGATTATCTTCAGATGAAGTAACCGTTCCCCTAATTGTTTGTTGTTCACTTCCACTTTTTGGCTTATTATCATTAGCATAAACCGAGGGAAAAAACAGAAGTTGAAGCAATAGTCCAAAAACCATTGTTCTAGTTAGGTAAGGAAGATTTATTAAATTTATTTTCATATTAAAAATGTTTTAAACTCTATTAAAATGGCTCAAAGTCATTTTAATTGGCTTGCTATTCATATTCGATAACGTTTTAGTTTTTAGGAATAAAAAAAGTGACATTCCCGGGATCATTCCTGAAGAATAAAACCTCATTCCGAAAATGGTTTCTGTGAAGCTTCGTTTCCGTTAGATAATAATTTGTCATTCTCTTATTATTATTTCGTTTAAGGGTTATTAAATAGTTTAAAAAATGAATACATACTCCTTTTTGATATTTAAGATAGTTTTAAGAAGTATTGTTTCGTTTTGTTAACCTGGGATTAAAATTCAGCTTATTTTAAGGTTTTGATGATTTCAAAAAGGCTTAATTGTGAATTATTCCTTAAAAAATCTGAACCAAATATATCCGTTAATTCAGCTTATCAAGAATTGTGGTGTTACAAATACTTTACGGTATGTTACATGCAAGAAAAAAAATGGTAAAATCAATGTAAATTGGGTTAAAATAGGACATATTTTGAGATAACTTAATGACCTGAACCCCTATAAAACCTATACCCCTCAACGCATTGTGATTTTGGCAAGGATTATAGTATATAAAAATGTTAATCTTACACTTAAACGTCGACTTAAAACAAAAATAAGTGCTTAGCTGGCAAAAAATGGTTTAAAATTCCTCGATTTTCAAATGATTTTGAAGCAAAAAACCGCTAATTCTCAACTCAATTTTCAAGAATTTGTGTTTCTATAAAATTGGTTTCGATTATTCTAATTTGGTTAATGAGAAATGAAGATTATTTGAGACGGTTGAAAAAAAAATTATGCCCGGATTTTTACCTTAAGAATAACGAAAAAAGATGATTTGTCAATAATAGGGGTAGAAGACAACTTGAAATATTTTTTACGGATGAAATGTACTTTGAAGGTAATTAATAAGGCAAGCATTTAGGTGATCAAAAATGATTGAAGAAATAAAAGAACCAGGCCTGCTTCCTACTTTTCGCTTTAGAATTTGGACATAAAAAAAGCCAATGAAAATTTAATTCATTGGCTTTTTTAAGATAAATATGGAAGAAACTACTTCCTCTTAATTACTTTTTCAGCTGCTTTTAAAATAGCCTCTGAATTTAAACCGTATTTTTCAAATAATTGTTCCGGGGTACCGCTTTCTCCAAAAGTATCCTGGGTGGCCACAAACTCTTGTGGTGCCGGATTATTTTCGGCTAAGGTGCGGGCAACGCTTTCTCCAAGTCCGCCAAGGAAGTTATGTTCTTCAGCAGTTACCACACATCCGGTTTTCTTAACCGATTTGATAATGGCTTCTGCATCTAAAGGTTTTATAGTGTGAATATTAATCACATCAGCACTAATTCCTTTTTCTGACAGTTTTTGTGCTGCCTGTATCGCTTCCCATACCAAATGGCCGGTAGCGATAATGGTTACATCTTCCCCTTCATAAAGTTGAACGGCTTTCCCAATTTCAAACTTTTGATCTTCAGGAGTGAAATTAGCTATTTTTGGCCTTCCAAATCTTAGGTAAACCGGGCCTTCGTGCTCAGCAATAGCCAAAGTTGCGGCTTTGGTCTGGTTAAAATCGCAGGTGTTTATTACCGTCATTCCCGGTAACATTTTCATAAGACCTATATCTTCCAGGATCTGGTGTGTAGCACCATCTTCTCCCAAAGTTACTCCAGAGTGAGAAGCACAAATCTTCACGTTTTTCCCTGAGTAAGCAATAGATTGACGAATTTGGTCGTAAACCCTTCCCGTTGCAAAATTGGCGAAAGTTCCTGCGAAAGGAATCTTTCCACCAATGGTAAGACCTGCAGCCATTCCCATCATATTGGCTTCGGCAATTCCTACCTGGAAGAAGCGCTGCGGATTTTCATCAATAAAATCCTGCATTTTAAGCGATCCTACAAGGTCGGCACAAAGTGCTACTACGTTAGGATTCGTTCGGCCAAGCTCGGTAAGTCCCGCACCAAAACCGGAACGGGTATCTTTTTTTCCTGTATCTGTATATGTTTTCATTCTAAATTTTATTGTCATTTCCACTTTTCTGGAAATCTATATTGTTTTATCCATTCCCCTTAAAATATCAAATTCCTCCCCTTCGGGGAGGCTAGGTGGGGCTTTTAATAATCTCCTAAAGTTTCAGGATTTTGAGAAAGCGCAGTTTCTAATTGCTCGTCATTAGGCGCTTTTCCGTGCCAGGCGTGGGTGTGCATCATAAAATCTACACCATTACCCATTTCCGTTGTCATTAGTACGCAAACCGGTTTTCCTTTTCCGGTACGGGATTTGGCTTCAGTTAATCCATCAATTACCTGTTGCATATCGTTACCATCTTCAATCTCCATTACATCCCAACCAAAAGCTTCAAATTTAGCTTTCAGGTTACCCATTGGTAAAACGGTTTCTGTACTTCCGTCTATTTGCTGGCCATTTACGTCTACCGTTGAAATAATATTATCAACTTTATTTCCGGCAGCATACATAATGGCTTCCCAGTTTTGGCCTTCCTGTAATTCACCATCTCCGTGAAGCGAAAATACTAAATGGCTATCCTTATTCAGTTTTTTAGCCTGAGCAGCTCCAAGAGCAACCGACATTCCCTGGCCCAGTGATCCTGAGGCAACACGAATACCCGGCAGGCCTTCGTGCGTTGTAGGGTGACCCTGTAACCTGGAATCTATAAGTCGGAAAGTATTTAATTCATCTACAGGAAAATAACCACTACGAGCTAAAACGCTATAGAAAACCGGGGAAATATGACCGTTGGAAAGGAAGAAAAGGTCTTCGTCTTTCCCGTCCATGTTAAACTCGGGTTTGTGTTCCATAATTCCGCCCTGGTACAAAGCGGTGAAAAATTCTGTGCAACCAAGCGAACCTCCCGGATGTCCCGAATTCACTTTGTGAACCTGTCTTAAAATATCTCGGCGAACCTGGGTCGCAAAATCTTCTAATTTTTTAATTTCCATAATCTATACATTAAATGATTTAGCGTCTTCTAAAAATTTCGCAAGTCCGCTATCAGTAAGTGGGTGTTTCAATAAGCCATCTATAGAAGATAGTGGTCCTGTCATAACATCGGCACCAAGTTTAGCACAGTTAATTACGTGCATAGTGTGGCGAATAGACGCTGCAAGAATTTCAGTTTCAAATCCGTAATTATCATAGATAAGTCGGATATCTGCTATCAGGTCTAATCCATCGGTAGAAATATCGTCCAATCTTCCCAGGAAAGGTGAAACATAAGTTGCTCCAGCTTTTGCTGCAAGTAAAGCCTGCCCGGCTGAAAATACTAACGTACAATTGGTTTTTATTCCTTTATCTGAAAAGTATTTTATGGCTTTTACACCTTCCTTAATCATAGGAACTTTTACAATAATCTGTTTGTGCAATTTCGCAAGTTCTTCCCCTTCGCGTACTATTCCGTCAAAATCTGTTGCTACCACTTCGGCAGAAACATCACCATCTACAATTTCGCAAATATCCAGGTAATGCTGAAGAATATTATCTTTACCGGTAATACCTTCTTTTGCCATTAAAGACGGATTAGTTGTTACTCCATCTAAAACGCCCAGATCCTGCGCTTCTTTAATCTGATCTAGATTTGCTGTATCAATAAAAAATTTCATCTCAAGTTTAGTTTTTAATTATTTTTCTTTAGTTAATTCTATTTCAAATGGGACAGCCGGTAAATCTTCCTGGTTATAAAGATTGGCGTTCCCGGGATTATTAGCCCAGGCATATCTTACTACACCCGGATTTTTAATTTTATTACTATAAATTTTCAAAGTATTATCATCTATTACCTCAGCTTTGGCTTTATAAAAATTCTTACCATCTTCTGAAATTGTAAAACCGGTAGGTTGATTTCCATTTTTAATTTTCCAGCCTGATTTTAAATTCTCAAAATTGACTAAAACAACTCCATTTTTGGTTTCCCAGGCTGAAGGTGCGGGACCGGAACTAATAATATCTTCATTATATATTAGTTTTCTAGCTTCAAGCGCTAATCTATTCCCTACGTCTTTTTTATTTAACGGGTGAATATCGTTCCACTCCCCAAGGTCTATAGTTACGGCCATCCCGGTATTAGGGACATTCAGGTTTGTTTTTCTTTGTACCTCTCTCATTTTAGCCCAGCTACTTTCTTGTGGCTCTGTGGATTCTTCCATAAAATTTGGCAGTTGCACCAAAAGAAATGGCAATTCGGGATCCTCAAAGTGCTTACGCCAGCTTTTTATCATCTTCGGAAATGTTTCTGAATAAAGATCTGGATCATCAGTATCAGATTCTCCCTGGTACCATAGAACCCCTTTCAATTCGAAATTTGTTAAAGGAGCTATCATTGCATTAAAAAGTCCGCCAGATTTCCACCTAATAAAGGTTTGTCCCGGGGTATTTGGCATTGCAGCTGCCTGCTTAAACTTCCAGGTTCCATCAATATCCAGTGTATCTTTAACTAATATTAAATGATAAGGTTTATCTTTTATAAAACCTGTAGGGCCGCCATTATTTACCAAACGAACTACAATTTCATTCTCACCTTCTTTTAATAATTTTGCATCAAACTTATATTTTCTGGGCGGATATTGATAACCGGTATGCCCCACCTGCTTTCCGTTTACATAGGCATAATCCATATCTACCAGTCTTCCCAAATGCAACTTCACGGTATCAGATTCAGGTAATTGGGAAATATTTACAGTTTTTGAAAACCAGGCTACTCCGGCACTATCATTTCTATCTTCTGCTGAAACAAAACCCGGAATTTCAATCTCCGTCCAGGATGTTTTATCAACATCGGTCTTAAACCATTCTTCTTGTAAACCGGTATCTTTTTTATTTAAATCGCTATACCAGCTATTAATTGCTTTTTGTTCAGCATTCACTACCGAATCTAAAAAAGCCTGATTCCCCCATTTTAAATGTTCTTCGTAAAACTGCGGAAACTCTTTTAAAGCTTCTTTATCCATCCAGGCTGAAACCGAGGAACCTCCCAGCGCTGAATTGATAAGCCCAATAGGCACTTCCTCTTTTTCATAGATCGCTTTGGCAAAGAAATACGCCACTCCAGAAAATTTAAGTATGTTTTCTTTATTTACCTCTTTCCAGGATCCTGAGGATAAATCCTCATTTTCCTTAGAAAACTCATACTCATCAGGCACTTCAAATTGCCTGATTTTAGAATTGTCTGCATTTTTAATTTCATATGCATAGGTATCTGCCAACCTACCCATTGGTAGTTCCATATTAGATTGGCCAGAACATAGATACACATCTCCAAACAAAATATTTTTAACCTCAACATTATTCGAGGCATTAAATGACATAGTATAAGGCCCTCCGGCTTTTTGAGCGGGAAGTTTAATTTCCCATTTACCATTTTCATTGGTCTTTGCCGTAAAATTTTTACCCTGAAATTGTAGCGTTACAACTTCTCCATTAGCGGCCCAACCCCAAATTTTAAGCTCTGTATCTCTTTGGAGCACAACATTATCGCTTATTAATTTAGGCAATTTAATTTGTGCAAATGTAAATCCTACACTTACAAAAAATAAAACTACAAATAATTTCTTTTTTAGATCCAGCCTCATAAAAATTTTTAGGTTTTAGCGATAATAATTAATTAGAATTCAAAATTAAATCCTTTACGGGTAAGGTTTTGGTAAATTTCTTCATCAAACCTATATAGTTTGGCCGCCCTATGGGAGACCCCGGTTTGTTTACCTCCCGCCTCCTGTAAAAGTTTCATTTTTAAAAATTTTCTTCTAAAATTACTTTTATCCATTTCCACATCTAATATTTCAGTATAAAGTTGCATCAGCTGGAGCAAAGTGAATTTTTCCGGAAGTAAATTAAAACCAATAGGGGCGCGTTTTACTTTTCCGCGTAGACGGTTTAAACTGGACTGCAAAATTTCATTATGATCGTAAATAAGATGGGGAATATCTTTTATTCTGTACCATTTTGCTTCTGAAGCGGTAAAACCGGCTTTAACCTTAAAATCTTCTCTATTTATTAAAGCATAATAGCCTACGGTTATAACACGTCCCAGCGGAAATCGGTCTGGCTTACCAAAGGTTTTAACCTGTTCCAGGTAAATATCTTTTACCCCGGTTAATTCTGAAAGCAACCTATCGGCAGCCACATCTATATCTTCTTCCTTTTTAATCCAACCACCGGGAAGACCCCATTTCCCTTTACTAATACCTTCGCCGTGTTGTACCAGTAAAACCTCCAGGTAGCCTTTTTCAAAACTAAACACACAACAGTCAATCGTTATGGAACTCATAACTTCTGCTGCAGAAAGATCATTTGTAGGTAAAAATGGCAAAGGGTTTTTCATAAGTGTATACAATAGGTATCTTTATAAAGATATAGACAATTTTTAGGCTTTATTTTTACTATCCTACTTTAATTAAGCCTTGTAAATTGCTAATATAAAAAAAAATAACTATACTTGTAGTCAAATAAACCATAAGATATCTATAAATGGCAAAATTAAATAAGAGTGGTATTGTTTTAATCACCATAGTAGCAAGTCTTGGAGGCTTATTATTTGGGTATGATACGGCAGTAATTTCTGGAGCCGTGGGTGCTCTTGAAAATTATTTTATTGGAGCATTAGAAACTGATAAAGACCTTGCAATAGCTGCTATCTTTCAGTTTAAAGTAATTATTAGTATTTGTGTGCTGGCGCTTGTAATTTTATTCAGCTCATTTCTACTCAAATTTTTCAGTAAATCCAAAGCCTATCTTATTATTGGGCTTTTTGTGCTTATAGGAGGTGCAGTTTACTACTTTCAATTTTTAACGCTGCCAGGGGTTTTAACCGAAAACTTAAAGAATTCCATCCTCGGGTTTATGGTAAGTAGTGCGCTTGTGGGATGTATTATTGGAGCCTCACTTGGAGATAACGTTGCAAATTCTATAGGAAGGCGAAACGGACTCCTTATAGCGGCTATGCTGTTTGTACTTTCTGCAATAGGCTCAGCCTACCCCGATACTATGAATATCTTCTTTGGAGATTCACTTTCCGCTTTTATTGTTTATAGAATTATAGGAGGAATGGGAGTTGGTTTGGCAAGTATGCTGGCACCGCTTTATATTGCTGAAATGGCACCGCCTAAAATACGCGGAAAACTAGTTAGTTTCTACCAGTTAGCTATTGTGAGCGGGATGATGGTGGTTTATTTTGTAAACTATTTTATTGTCCAGGGGCAAACCGAAAGCTGGATAAACACTTCTGGCTGGAGATATATGTTCCTTTCTGAAGGAATTCCTGCTACTATTTTCTTCCTTGCCCTACTTTTAGTGCCTAAAACCCCAAGGTTCCAGGTAATGAAAGGCAATGAAAAGGATGCTCTTAAAGTTCTTTCCAATTTAAATGGCCCCGAAAAAGCACCGGGTGTATTAGAAGAAATTAAAAAGTCTTTTGGCAAGAAAAAGGCCCACTGGCTTTATTTTGGAGGAACCGTGGTCGTAATTGGTTTACTCTTATCTATTTTTCAACAATTTGTGGGTATAAACGTAGTACTGTATTACGCCCCCGAAATTTTTAGAGGAATGGGTATGGAAACCGATGCTTCTATGCTACAAACCATTATTGTAGGTGCCATTAATATGATCTTCACAGTAGTGGCAATTTCTACCGTAGACAAGTTTGGCCGTAAAAAATTAATGATGATTGGTAGTGCTGTTATGGCGCTAAGTATGATTGGCCTTGGATTCGCACTTTACCTGGAAACAACAGGAATTACGGCACTAATGTTTATGCTTTTCTACATCGCAGCATTCGCTATGTCCTGGGGTCCTGTAGTTTGGGTATTATTATCTGAAATTTTCCCAAATTCAATAAAAGGAGTTATGGCAGTAGCTGTAGCCGTACAATGGCTTGCTAACCTGGTGGTATCGTGGACATTCCCAATGATGAATAATAATTCAGATTTGGTAGCGATGTTCAACAATGGTTTTCCATACTGGATCTACGGAATAATGGCGATCCTTTCCGGCTTGTTTATTTGGAAATTCGTACCGGAAACCAAAGAGAAAACACTTGAGGAAATGGAAAACATTTGGATCTCAAAATAAAATAAATCAAGAATTAACGTATGTATTTTTTAGGAATAGATTTAGGAAGTTCTTCAATCAAATTATCGGTTCTCGATGCTGAAAAAGGAACAACTATAGCCTCGGCTAAAGTTCCAGAATTTGAAATGGAGATCGCCGCCCCTCAATTTGGCTGGGCCGAACAAAATCCAGAAGATTGGTGGGAAAATGTAAAGAAAGGATTTAGCATTCTTAGAGATAAAAAAGGCGTAGACCTTAAAAAAATTAAAGGAATTGGTATCGCCTACCAAATGCATGGGCTCGTTTTAACCGATGATAAACTTAACCCGGTAAGGCCTTCAATTATTTGGTGCGACAGTCGCGCCGTAGAAATAGGAGATGAAGCCTATAAAGCCATTGGTGAAGAAATTAGTAAAAACCAGATCCTGGGTAGCCCGGGGAATTTTACTGCATCTAAACTGAAGTGGGTAAAAGAAAATGAACCCGAAAACTTCAAGAAAGCTTCTATTATGATGTTGCCAGGAGATTATATCGCGGCAAAACTTTCTGAAACTCCTCAAATAAGTACTTCAGGTTTATCTGAAGCCGCTTTGTGGGATTTCTCTAAAGGAAAATTAGCCACTGAAGTTTTGGATAAAATGGGACTTTCAGAAGATTTTATCCCTGAAATTGTTCCTAGCTTTGGAGATCAGGCCACGGTAAGTTCAGCTATTGCAAATGAACTTGGACTGGATCCCGACACAAAAATCAATTACAGGGCTGGAGACCAACCCAATAATGCTTTTTCACTTAACGCTTTAAAGCCGGGAGACATTGCTACAACAGCAGGAACTTCGGCAGTAATGTACGCCGTGAGTGCAGAAAACACGTTTGATCCAGAAAGCAGGGTAAACACCTTCCTACACGTAAATAATACCGAAAAGGCTAAACACAACGGAGTTCTTTTATGCATCAACGGTTCTGGAATTCTTTACCAATGGTTACGTAAAATAATTTCAGTGGGCAGGGAAGAACTTATTCCCTATGAAAAATTAAACGAAGAAGCTGCTAAGGTAGAACCAGGCAGTAAAGGTCTCCGCTTCTACCCTTTTGGAAATGGTGTAGAACGAATTTTCAGCAATAAAGAAGTAAATTCTGGTATAGAGAATCTTAATTATAACATTCACCAACCGGCTCATCTTATAAGATCTGCTTGTGAAGGAATTGTTTTTGCTATGAACTACGGTTTTGAGGTAATGCAATCTATAGGTGTGGAAGGAAAAGTGGTAAGAGCCGGGAAAGACAATCTTTTTTTAAGTCCGGTTTTTAGAGAAATTTTTGTCAATACCACCCAAACTACTTTAGAACTTTACAATACATCTGGTGCAGAAGGTGCTGCCCGTGGTGCCGCGGTAGGTTATGGATTTTATAAAGAATTTGACGACGCATTTACAAGTTTAAAATGCCTGGAAAGAATGGAGCCTGATCCCAAATTAAGTAAGCAGTACCAGGGGATTTATCAAGAATGGAAACAGAATATTAAAATTAAAGAATAATAATTATGAGTAACAACAAATTTTTTAAAGGAATAGATAAAATTCAATTTGAAGGCAGGGATAGTAAAAACCCATTAGCCTACAAGTGGTACGACGAAAATAAAACAGTAGCCGGAAAAACGCTTAAAGAGCATTTAAGGTTTGCGGTGGCATACTGGCATACCTTCAATAATAAAGGTGGAGATCCTTTTGGAGCAGAAACTGAAACTTTTGAATGGGACAAAAAGGAAAATGTAATAGATCGTGCCAAAGATAAAATGGATGCCGCTTTTGAATTCATTGAAAAACTTGGAATTCCTTATTACTGTTTTCACGATATAGATGTAGTAGACGATTGTTCTTCGCTTTCTGAATTTGAAAAGCGTATGGAAACTATGGTAGACTATGCTAAACAAAAGCAACAGGAAACCGGGATTAAACTACTTTGGGGAACATCCAACCTGTTTAGCGATCCTCGCTATATGAATGGAGCTTCTACTAACCCAGATTTTAATGTTGTTGCTCGTGCCAGCGCACAGGCAAAAATAGCAATAGATGCTACCATTGCCTTAAATGGTGAGAATTATGTATTCTGGGGAGGCCGTGAAGGTTATATGAGCCTTTTAAATACCGATATGAAGCGTGAGCAGGATCACTTAGCACAATTCCTTACTACTTGTCGTGATTATGCCCGCAAACAAGGTTTTAAAGGAAATTTCCTTATAGAACCAAAACCAATGGAGCCTACAAAACACCAGTACGACTATGATACCGCTACTTCTATAGGATTCTTAAAGAATTACGGACTGGAAAAAGATTTCAAAATAAACATTGAAGTAAACCACGCTACCCTTGCAGGCCATACTTTTCAGCACGAATTACAAACCGCAGTAGACGCCGGGATGTTAGGAAGTATTGATGCCAACCGTGGAGATTACCAAAATGGATGGGATACCGATCAATTTCCAATAGATGTGTATGAAATTACCGAAGCTATGTTAGTAATCCTTGAAGGAGGAGGAATTCAGGGTGGAGGAATCAATTTTGATGCGAAAGTAAGAAGAAATTCTACCGATCTTGAAGATAAATTTATAGCGCATATTGCCGGTATGGATGCTTTTGCACGCGGACTAATCGCTGCAGATAACGTATTACAAAACACCGATTATAAAAAGCTTAGAAAAGAGCGTTATGCATCTTTTGATAGCGGTAACGGAAGCAAATTTGAAAATGGAGATCTTTCTCTTGAAGAAATTAGCAAAATAGCTAAAGAGCTTGGCGAACCAAAACAAATAAGCGGCAAGCAAGAATTATACGAGCAAATTATTGCCAATTCGTATTAGGAATTCGGCTTAATTAAACCTTATAATAAATCCTCTGAAACTCGCTTTCAGGGGATTTTTTTTAATTAATGAGTTTGTAGAATCAACTCCGTTTAAAGAATCTTTTTAAATCAAAAGAGGCCGTCTAAAAAGTAT